>NZ_HG966617.1:1668126-1738432 GCF_000689395.1 Candidatus Phaeomarinobacter ectocarpi | reverse complement strand
GCCGGTAAGAAGAAGTAATACAGCTTTTGCCAGCGCGACTTGGGCCCCGGGGCGGGGCAATCAGGGATACGCCGCTGGCTGACAAGGACAAACGGACAAGATGGCAAAAGAAGCAACCCGCGTACGCCGCAAAGAACGCAAGAACATCTCTTCAGGTGTGGCGCATGTGAATTCGACCTTCAACAACACCATGATCACCATCACGGATGCACAGGGAAATGCGATTTCCTGGTCATCAGCCGGTACCATGGGATTCAAGGGGTCACGTAAGTCCACGCCATTTGCTGCACAGGTCGCAGCAGAAGACGCGGGCAAGAAGGCTGCCGAGCACGGCATGCGCACATTGGAAGTAATGGTTTCAGGTCCGGGTTCCGGGCGTGAATCAGCTCTTCGCGCGCTGCAGGCCGCTGGCTTCACCATCACGACCATTCGTGACGTTACGTCCATTCCGCACAACGGTGTGCGCCCGAAGAAGAAGCGCCGCGTCTAACGCAGCTCTTCGGCGGACGGTACGTCCTACTACGGACTTAAATTCGCGGCCTTCCCCCTTGGTGATTTCACCATCCTGGCTTTGTGCCAAGCGGGGCCGCTAGATGAACGAGGCTAACAAATTGATCCAGAAGAACTGGCAAGAACTGATTAAGCCCAACAAGCTGGACATTCAGCCGGGCCGTGATGCCCAGCGGATCGCAACGGTCGTTGCAGAACCGCTTGAGCGCGGCTTTGGCCTGACGCTCGGCAACGCATTGCGCCGTGTTCTGCTGTCATCGCTGCAGGGCGCTGCGGTGACGTCTGTTCAGATTGACGGCGTGCTGCACGAGTTTTCTTCTGTTGCTGGTGTGCGTGAGGATGTCACCGACATTGTCCTCAACATCAAGCAGATGGCGATCCGCCTGCATTCTGAAGGCCCACGTCGCATGACGCTCAAGGCTGACAAGGCCGGGGCGGTGACTGCGGGCATGATCGAGACGGGTGCGGATATCGACATCCTCAATCCTGATCTCGTGCTGTGCACGCTCGATGAAGACTCTGAAATCCGCATGGAATTCACAGTTGATCTCGGCAAGGGCTACGTTGCGGCGGATCGCAACCGTCCCGAAGATGCGCCGATTGGCCTGATCCCGGTGGACAGCCTTTTCAGCCCGTGCCGCAAGGTGTCCTACAAGGTTGAGAATACCCGTGAGGGACAGATTCTCGACTATGACAAGCTCACGCTCACAGTTGAAACCGATGGCTCACTGACGCCGGATGATGCGGTTGCTTATGCAGCCCGTATTCTTCAGGACCAGCTGCAGACCTTCGTGAACTTCGAAGAGCCTCGCCCGGAACAGCCTGTTGAAGAGCGTCCCGAGCTGGAGTTCAACCCGGCACTGCTGAAGAAGGTAGATGAGCTTGAGCTCTCTGTCCGTTCAGCCAACTGCCTGAAGAACGACAACATCGTCTACATTGGCGACCTTATTCAGAAGACAGAAGCGGAAATGCTCCGTACGCCGAACTTCGGCCGTAAGTCGCTGAATGAAATCAAAGAAGTGCTTGCCCAGATGGGTCTCCACCTCGGTATGGAAGTGCCGAATTGGCCACCGGAGAACATCGAAGACCTGGCTAAGCGTTACGAGGATCAGTACTAGGCGCCTGCCCAACGGGGTAACTGCGCTTAAGGAGAGAAGAAGATGCGTCACGGCAAAGCCCACCGCAAACTTAACCGGACCACGCCTCACCGTAAGGCGATGCTGGCCAACATGGCGGTTGCGCTCATCAAGCATGAGCAGATTGTAACAACGCTGCCCAAGGCAAAGGAGCTTCGCCCCTATGTGGAGAAGCTCATTACGCTCGGCAAGCGTGGTGACCTCCATGCCCGGCGTCAGGCCTATTCAAAGCTGCCTGAGCAGAAGTGGGCCCAGAAGCTGTTTGATGTGCTTGGTCCGCGGTATGCAGACCGCAAGGGCGGCTACACCCGCATCATGCGCGCTGGCTTCCGCTATGGTGACAACGCGCCCGTCGCCGTCATCGAGCTTGTGGACCGCGATCCGTCCGCCAAGGGCCAGGACTCCGGTCCGGACCTGACAGCAGACGAGCAGGACGCAGCGTAAGCGTCAGCTGACAAGAACGACCAAGAAGGCGGCTCACTGAGAGCCGCCTTTTTTGTTTGTGTCGTTTCGGGTCAGGTTCAATTCATCTGCGTTGTTCATTATCTCAATCGACAATGCTTGATGTCAGCGGGTGTGCTTATGCAAGATCGAAGAGCAGCCTGTCTTTTGAGATAGATGCCCCCGCGAAGCTTTTGGAGTGAGACGCAAGATGGTGCGCAAAATTGCCGGATATGTTTGTGCTGTCGGGCTTAGCCTTATGGCGATCGTGGCCGCGACACAGACCGTGCAGGCCCAAACTGTTCCCACGTCGAAAGCGCAGATTGATCTGAGCTTTGCGCCGTTGGTCAAGCAGGTGGCCCCTGCCGTGGTGAATGTCTTTACCAAGCGCGTGGTTCGCGAGCAGGCGCGCTCGCCATTTGCCAATGACCCGTTTTTCCAACGCTTCTTTGGCGACCGGTTTTCGTTCGGCATGCCGCGGGAGCGGGTGCAGAGCTCGTTGGGCTCTGGTGTGATTGTCGCGGCCAACGGCATCATCGTGACGAACAATCATGTGATCGCAAATGGTGACACTTTCACCGTGGCGCTCTCGGACCGTCGTGAGTTTGAGGCGGAAGTGCTGCTGGCGGACGAGCGGACTGACCTCGCCATTCTCAAGATCGACACCAAGGGTGAAGTTTTGCCCACATTGCAGTTTGGCGACTCTGATGGTCTGGAGGTCGGGGACCTTGTCCTGGCCATCGGGAACCCGTTTGGCGTTGGACAGACGGTGACCAGCGGTATCGTCTCTGCTCTTGCGCGTACCCAGGTTGGCGTGACGGATTACCAGTTCTTCATTCAGACGGATGCGGCGATCAACCCGGGTAATTCGGGTGGTGCTCTGGTGACAATGGATGGGCAGCTCGTAGGTGTGAACACCGCCATCTTCTCGCGCTCTGGTGGGTCCATCGGTATCGGCTTTGCCATTCCGGCCAATATGGTCCGGCTTGTTGTGGCATCAGCCCAGGACGGCAATGACGGCCGGGTGGTGCGGCCCTGGCTGGGCGCGTCGGTTCAGACTGTGACGTCTGAGCTTGCCCAGTCCCTTGGGCTTGATCGTCCCGGCGGCGCACTGATTGGAGATGTATATCGGGGTGGGCCAGCCGACCGCGCGGGCCTGGAAACCGGTGACGTCATCCGCTATCTGGATGTGCATGACGTGGTGGATGAGAATGCCCTTAGATACCGTCTTGCCACGCGCGAGGTTGGCACCAGTGTGTCGATTGACTACCTGCGCGATGGTATTGCCCGCAGGGGCTCGCTAACGCTCACAGCGCCTCCTGAGCGGCCAGCCCGGGATACAACCAAGCTCGACGGGCCGCACCCCTTTTCAGGGGCAACCGTTGCAAACCTCTCGCCAGCTCTGGCTGAGGAAATCCGTCTGGATCCCATGTTGTCCGGCGTTGTGGTGACTGAAGTGGTGCGTCGCAGCGCTGCCAATCGTCTGGGGGTTCAGCCGGGCGACATCATTCTCGGTGTCAATGACACACGGGTGGCGGATGTGGACGCGCTTGAGAGTGCGTTGACGGGTGGTGGCCGCAACTGGCAGGTGTCGGTTCGTCGCGGCGAGCAGGTGTTCAATACCAACGTTCGCCTTTAACTCCGCCTACACAACTGACCCAATGGCTGCCAAATCGGATATGGTGCAGCCATGTCCGATCTCTTCCAACAGGCTGGTCTTGAGAGCGAAGCGCCACGCCCCCTGGCGGATCGCCTGCGGCCGGCTGTCTTATCCGAGGTCACCGGTCAGGACCATCTGGTTGCCGACGACGCTCCTCTGGGGCGGATGTTGGCAACGGGCCGCCTCAACTCGGTGATTTTGTGGGGACCGCCAGGCACTGGAAAAACGACCATTGCCCGGTTGCTGTCATCCGCAGTGTCGGAGATGGAGTTTGTCCAGATATCAGCAATCTTCTCAGGTGTGGCTGATCTGAGAAAAGTCTTTGATGCTGCTAAGTCCCGGCGCGGCATGGGGAAGGGGACACTGCTGTTTGTGGATGAGATCCATCGCTTCAACCGTGCGCAGCAGGATGGCTTTCTGCCCCATATGGAAGACGGGACAATCATCCTGGTGGGGGCCACGACAGAAAACCCGTCGTTTGAGTTGAATGCCGCTGTTCTGTCGCGTGCGCAGGTGCTTGTGCTCAAGCGTCTCGAAGAGCAGGCGCTGGAGACGCTTCTGGCGCGCGCCGAGGCGCTTGAGGGCAGAGTATTGCCGCTCACCAGCGACGCCCGTGATGCCCTCAAGGCGATGGCTGATGGCGACGGCCGGTTCTTGCTCAATCTGGCTGAGGAGCTGCTGACGCTTCCAGCAGAGGCGGAGCCGTTGGACAGCGCCGCCCTGGCGGAGACCGTGCAGCGTCGTGCGCCTGTCTATGACAAGGGGCAGGATGGGCACTACAATCTCATCAGTGCCCTGCATAAATCCGTACGCGGATCAGACCCTGACGCGGCTCTTTATTGGCTGGCGCGCATGTTGACGGCTGGAGAGGACCCGCTTTTTCTCGCCCGGCGCCTGGTGCGCATGGCAATAGAGGATATTGGTCTGGCTGATCCGCAGGCGGTTGTTCAGGCGAATGCGGCCAAGGAGGTCTATGACTTTCTGGGTAGCCCCGAAGGCGAACTGGCGCTGGGCCAGCTTGTGGTGTATCTCGCCACTGCACCCAAATCCAACGCTGCTTATGTAGCCTACAAATCGGCCACACGCCTTGCCAAGGAGACCGGCTCTTTGATGCCGCCCAAGCACATTCTCAACGCGCCAACCAAGCTCATGAAGGAGCAGGGGTATGGCTCAGGGTATGAGTATGACCATGACGCTGAAGGCGGTGTCTCGGGTCAGACCTATTTCCCTGAAGAGATCGGCGAGCGGCCCAGTTTCTATCAGCCACCGGACCGAGGGTTCGAACGCGAGTTGAACAAGCGTCTGGCGTATTTCGCAAAGATTAGGAGTGGCCGATCATGAACATGATTGTTGCCATTGCGCTGGGCGGGGGGCTGGGTGCCGTTGGGCGGTATGCTGTTGGCGCGGGCGCACTTGCGCTATTTGGTCCAGGTTTTCCGGTGGGGACACTGCTGGTAAATGTCGTTGGTGGTTTCCTTATGGGCGTGGTTGTTGAGGCTGGCGCATTGAGGTTTTCATACAGCCCGGAGCTGCGTGCGTTTTTGACCGTGGGCCTGCTTGGCGGCTTCACGACGTTTTCTGCCTTTTCACTTGAAAGTGCTTTGATGATGGAGCGCGGCGAGTGGGGATTGGCCTTCATTTATATTGTTGGCTCGGCGGTGCTTGCCATCGCAGCCTTGTTTGCGGGCCTTTGGCTCGTTCGGAGTGTCATGTCATGAGCGGCGTTCAAATCATCGATGTTGAACCCGGCGAAGACGGGTTACGTGTGGACCGCTGGTTCAAGGGACGGTTTCCGGGGCTTGGCCATGGGCGCCTTGAAAAGCTATTGCGTACCGGTCAGGTGCGTGTTGATGGCGGCCGGGTCAAGGCGTCAACGCGGGTGGAGCAGGGACAGACGGTCCGTGTTCCCCCATTGCCGGAAGATTCCTGGGCGGCCCAGTCCAGGCCAAAGCGCCAGAGCACCGCACCACAGGACGGGGCGTTTCTGCGCGACCTGGTCCTGCACCGCGATGATGATGTGATCGTGATCAACAAGCCCGCTGGTCTGGCAGTTCAGGGTGGTTCGCGCACAGAAAAGCATATTGATGCGATGCTGGACTCTCTGACGTTTGATGCGCCTGAACGTCCGCGACTTGTTCACCGGCTTGATAAAGACACATCCGGTGTTCTCATGTTGGCCCGCTCGCGCGATGCAGCCGCCAAGATTGGCCGGGCATTGAAACGGCATGACACGCGTAAGATCTACTGGGCGCTCACCAAAGGCGTACCGCGGCCTCACCAGGGGACGATCAATCTTGCGCTTGCCAAGGCCGGCTCTGAGGGGCGCGAGCGGGTGCATGCGGCCGATGAGGACGACATGGATTCAAAAGAGGCGATCACGCACTACGCGGTTGTTTCTCAGGCAGGGCAGAAACTGGCATGGGTGGCGTTCAAGCCGGTCACCGGTCGTACCCATCAAATCCGTGCCCACGCTGTTGCCCTTGGCACACCCATTGTGGGCGATGGCAAGTATGGCGGGGCCGAGGCCCATCCCGGTGGGGAAATTCCCAGGCGGATGCATCTGCATGCCCGCGAGCTCACAATTCGCCATCCCAAGGGACACATGCTGACAGTGAGTGCGCCGTTGCCCGAACACATGCAGAGCACGTGGTCGTTGCTCGGCCTTAGCCAGACGGATGACGAAGACCCCTTTGCGGAGTTGGAAGGGTGAGCCTGAGTTTCATTGTCTTTGATTGCGACGGCACATTGGTGGACAGCCAGCACGCGATTACCAGTGCCATGGTTCAGGCCTTTGAAGCGCACGGCCATGCGCCACCTTCACATCATGACATCCTGTCCGTGGTTGGCATTTCACTTGAACCCGCCATTGCGCGCTTGATGCCGGATCATGGAGCGCATGTTCATGGAACGCTGGCAGAGACCTACAAGGATGTTTTCTCCGGCATGCGCGCAAGCGGCGACATTGGCGAGTATCTCTACGATGGTGCCCATGATGCTGTGACGCGTCTGGCCGGAACTGAGGCGCTTCTTGGTGTGGCGACGGGCAAATCCAGACGCGGCGCGGAGAATGTTCTCAAAGAACACGGGTTGCGGGATCATTTCATCAGTGTACGCACAGCTGATGATGGCCCGGGGAAGCCGCATCCGCATATGCTCAACCTTGCGATGCGCGATGTGGGTGCTGATCCGCATGAGACCATCATGATTGGCGACACCAGCTACGACATGGAGATGGCGCGTGCGGCGGGGGCGGGTGCTGTTGGCGTCAGCTGGGGCTATCACACCGTGGATGTGTTGAAGCAAACAGGCGCGCACGTTGTGATTGATGACTTCAGCGCGCTTGATCATGCTTTGGCTCACGTGCGCCGCATGATGCATGAAGGCAAAAGCTGAATATGAGTGACACCGATAAACCTACCTTTGTCGCGACCTATGATCCTGAAGGAGAACGTGACGCACGGCTTTCCAAGCGGTTTTACAAGGTAGCTGCGAGTGCCAAACGGGATGACGGGTTTGCCATTGCTCTTGATGAGAGAGAACTCAAGACGCCGGGCCGAAGGGCGGTTCGTGTGCCCAGTGCAGAACTGGGTGAGGCTGTGGCCGCTGAGTGGGAGGCGCAAGCGTCTCATATTGATCCCTCGACCATGCCTCGGACACGTATTGTGACAACCGCCATTGATCGTGTGGCGCTGGATAACGGGCCGGCGATTGACGAGATTGTCGGTTACGCCGGTACAGATCTCGTCTGTTATCGGGCGGATGACCCGGAGGAACTTGTCGCCTTGCAGGGGCAGGCGTGGGATCCCTTGCTGGAATGGTTTGCAGAGGCAACTGGAGCCCGCCTGAAAGCAACCAGCGGCATCATTCATGTGCAACAGGACGACGAGGCACTTCGTCAGGTGGCGCTTCTTCTGAAAGAAGTTGATCCGATCAGCCTGACGGCTCTGCACACATTGGTGACAATCTCAGGCAGCGCGGTCATTGGCCTGGCGATGCTCAAAGGGCACCTTGATGCCAAGGCCGCCTATGCGGCATCGCGCGTGGACGAAACATTTCAGATCAACAAATGGGGCGAAGACCAAGAAGCTGCAGAACGCGCAGCGTTTCACAAAGTAGAGTTTGATGCCGCCGCTGAAGTTCTGGGCTTGCTAGCCTGACGCCTTACTCGGGGGTCTCGTCAATCGTTGGACCAAACACACGCTCGAACTCAGTGCGCAGTGCCATGTCGAGGTCAGGCATGGAGGCCGTCAGGCCCAGATCTTCAAAGCTCGTAACGCCATGCTGCTGGATGCCGCACGGTATGATGCCTGAAAAATGTTCGAGGTCCGGGTCAACGTTGATGCTGATGCCATGGAAGGTGACCCAGCGGCGGACCCGCACGCCGATGGCTGCGATCTTGTCTTCTGTTGCGGCACCACGATCGGGACGCTTGACCCACACACCCACCCGGTCGTTGCGCACTTCGCCGCTGATGTGAAAGTGGGCGAGGCTGCCGATGATCCAGTCTTCCAGACCTGCGACAAATGCCCGGACGTCCTGTCCGCGTGTCTTGAGGTTGAGCATGGCATAGCCAACGCGCTGACCTGGCCCATGGTATGTGTATTGGCCGCCGCGCCCGGTCTCATAAACCGGGAACCGGTCGGGTGTCAGTAGGTCCTTGGGGTCGGTGCTGGTGCCTGCCGTGTAAAGGGGCGGGTGTTCCAGCAACCAGACAAGTTCAGGGGCCTCTCCGGCAGCAATGGCGGCCGCACGTGCTTCCATTTCCGCCAGTGCCACAGGGTAGGGCACCTGATCTGGTGAAATACGCCACTCAACGTACGCAGCATCAGTATGGAGCCGGGTCACGGGCGCGCGGGCGGATGTGTCTTCGGAAACGCTCATGAAGGTCTCTATATCATTATTCGCGTTTACGTATGGGTAACCCTGTTTTGCGAGGTTGGGGAACCGGATCGCCCGATGAAGGGCTGATCATGCAGTCTGGACCCGTACCATGAGCGCCATTGAAAAAGTTGATGTTGAGATTTCCGTTGTTCTCGGCAAGGCGACCATGCCTATTCATCAGCTCCTGAAGATGGGCCGTGGGGCTGTGATTGAGCTGGATGCGGGTGAAACTGAGGAAGTCTGGCTGCTTGCCAACAATCAGCCCATTGCACGCGGTGAAATCGTTGTTCAGGGCGACCATGTGGGCGTTTCCATTACAGAAGTCCTGCAGCAACACACTTTCTGAGCCAGAAGCCGGTTGCGACCGCTTTAATTACGCTTAATTTGTGTGATTTATTCTATTTCACGCCTTTTGCTTGAACAAACGGCGGTTACCCCTTAACTCTTGGTCAATAGGCCGCTCTCACCCGATGGAATTGGGCCGAAAGCAGCCATTCCGCCAGGTGTTTTGTTGGGTAGCCTTTGCATGTTTCCCGTTTCACTAGATTTGGACCGGTTGACGGTCGCTGTTGCCGGGAGTGGTGCTGCGGCCCGCCAGCGTATCCGGCTGCTGACGGAAGCAGGTGCAGGTGATTTCGACGTTTACGCGCCTGATGCGGACGCAGAGATGGTGGAAGCCGCTGGCGCTCGGCTCGTGCGCCGTCTGCCGGAAGACAGTGATCTGGGTGCATTGGACGTCTTGTTCATTGCCGACCTTGCGGAGGCGGATGAAAAACGGCTGGCGGCGGCTGCCCGGTCAAGGAAGGTGCTGGTCAATACCGAGGATGTTCGGCCGCTGTGTGATTTTCACGTCCCGGCCATGGTGCGGCGGGGAGATCTCCTGCTGGCGATTTCAACCGGCGGCGCCTCTCCGGGACTTGCACGTCGCCTGAAAGCACATCTGGGTCAGGAATTCGGCGAAGAGTGGGCAGACCACATAAATGAAATTGCCAGCGCTCGAACGCGCTGGCGTGAAGAGGGGGTGCCCCTGCCTGAACTGGGCAAGCGTACCAATGCTCTTATTGATGAGAAAGGTTGGCTGTCATGACCGCATTGCAGGCCACCACGACAGAACGGACAACACCTGTGCAACGTCAGGCAATGGATTCAGAAACCGTCACGTCTGCGCGGCTTGAGCAGTTGCGTCGTGATTTTGGTCACCTGGAAGGTGCCGAGTTGCTGGATGCGATGGTGCATAAGGCGTTTCCCGAAAAGATCGCCATGGTTTCGTCATTCGGATCTGAAGCGGTCGTGCTTTTGCATCTGTTGTCTGAAGTAAACCCAACAGTGCCAGTGCTCTTCCTCAACACCGGCAAGCTGTTTGGTGAAACGCTTCGCTATCGCGATCGGCTGCAGGACAAGCTTGGCTTGACGGATGTTCGGTCGCTTGGCCCGGATCCCCGTGTGGAAGCTGTGTCAGATCCCGCCGGCGACCTGTGGGCGCGGGATGCGGATGGCTGCTGCCATTTCCGCAAGGTATTGCCGCTGGCGCACGGGCTGAAGAATTTTGAGGCCTCGATCACCGGCCGCAAACAATTTCAGACTGGCGCGCGCGCCAGCATGCCCACGATTGAGCAGGAAGCGAACGCGGACGGTACGCCTGGACGTTTCAAGATCAATCCATTGGCGAACTGGAACCTCGATGACCTCAAGAACTACATCGAAGATCACAAACTGCCACGGCACCCGCTGGTCAAGGATGGTTACCTTTCAATCGGCTGCATGCCGTGCACGGATCGTGTGAAAGAAGGCGATGATTACCGCTCAGGCCGGTGGGCTGGAACCGACAAGGATGAGTGCGGAATTCATGTGCCGGGCCTCGTCGACGGCGACGGTATCTAGGATCAAGGCCTGGGCCGGATTGGACCTCTGATCAGGTGTCCAATCGGGGCCAGACCAAGGCCTTGTGTTGCGCCCGGCAGTTTGCTACACGGCGGTCCCTGCTTTGTTTGGCCGCTTCTGGCGGCATTTGCAGGTTCTACCGTGCGGTCGTGGCGGAATTGGTAGACGCGCAGCGTTGAGGTCGCTGTGGGGTAAAACCCGTGGAAGTTCGAGTCTTCTCGACCGCACCATTTTTCTACTTTTTGATGATTTTTTCCTGCTCACCGGCTTTGCCGGTGGACAGCAGCCGTATGGCTGCACATCTTTGTGTCATTGGCCCCGATTTGCCGATTTGGGCTGGTTACTTGCCAGCGGTTCAGTTAGCAAAAGCATAGGCTGCGCGACTTTCGGGTTGGCCCCGACAGTCTGACCCTAAGGTGGAGAAGGCGCTGAACGATACCGCACCAGATCTGAACCGTGCATCGGACCCGGACCCCATTGCGGACGATGAGATCGGCCTCTCGCCGGACTTCGTGCGCAAGGTGGTCGACCGGATTGATGCCGGCGATGCGCCCTCGGTACGCGCGGCAGCTGTTGATCTTCATCCCTCAGATGTTGCGGAGCTTATTGAACTCCTGCGCCCTGATGAGCGCCGCACTCTTGTTGCGATTCTTGGTCCTGATCTCGACATAGCCGCTTTGTCCGAACTCGACGAAGGCCTGCGTGATGAGGTTATGGACTACATCGGACCTGGTCGCGTTGCCGAAGCGCTGGCTGATCTTGATACGGATGATGCGGTCTACCTGCTCGAGGACATGGAGGAGTCGGCGCAGCAGGCCTTGCTGTCACGGATGCCGGACGAAGACCGTGCGCAGATTGAGCGGTCACTCGAATATGAAGAAGACAGTGCCGGTCGTCTTATGCAGCGCGACATTGTCGTGGTGCCACCGCACTGGAATGTCGGTCAGGCGATTGACCATCTGCGCGAAGCGGACGACCTGCCGGAAACATTCTTCGAGATTTTTGTTGTCGATGAAATGTACCACGCCATCGGCACCGTTCCGCTGTCTCGGGTCATGCGAACCAAGCGCCCGGTTCCAATCCAAAGCATCATGGATGTGGAGCAGACGCTTATTCCTGCCGACATGGATCAGGAAGAAGTCGCCCACCAGTTTGAGAAATACAATCTGGTCTCCGCTGCCGTTGTGGACGAAGACGACCGGCTGGTTGGTATGGTCACTGTTGATGACGTTGTTGAAGTCATCCAGGAAGAAGCAGGTGAAGACCTGCGCCGTCTTGCCGGTGTTGGTGACGAGGCTCTGACGGATACCGTGATCAAGACGGCGCGCAGCCGCTTTCCCTGGTTGTTTGCAAATCTCTTTACTGCAGCCATTGCGGCGGTTGTGATTTCTGCTTTCGGGGTAAGCATAGAGAAGATGGTGACGCTGGCGATCCTGATGCCTGTTGTTGCAGCCCTTGCCGGGAATGCAGGGACCCAAACCATGACCGTGACAGTCCGGGCTATGGCGACCCGGGACCTGGTGGACTTCAATGTAGGTCGTGTGATTTCGCGCGAGGTTCTTGTTGCCTTCATCAACGGCTTTATTTTTGCCGTACTTATGGGGCTGGGTGTGGGCGTGATATTTGGCGACTGGGAATTGAGCGGTGTCATCGCCGTTTCCATGGTCATCACGCTGGGGTTTGCCGGTCTGTCAGGTATCCTCATTCCATTGGCTTTGGACAGGGCAGGGGCTGACCCTGCTATTTCGTCCAGTGTTTTTCTGATCGCGCTGACAGACGCGGTTTCATTTCTTGCATTTCTTGGATTGGCCACATGGTTGCTGCTTTGACGAAGCTTCGTTCCGCATTCCTTGGAAGCGTCCTGTTCGGCGCGATCTTCACTGTTGCACCTGCCATGGCGGGCAGTTGGAGCGAAGGGGCGCCCATTGGTGAAGCGCGGGCCTTTGGCGCGGCCGCAGCGCAGGGTGAGACGATTTATGTGGCCGGTGGCGCGGGCCTCAAGGAACCGGTCGCGGACTTTGCCGCTTATGACGTCCTTGGCGATATCTGGCGTCCGCTGCCCACCATGCCGATTGGTCGCCAGGGTTTTGGTATGGCAACCGCGCTTGATGGGGGTGTCTATGTTGCCGGTGGATATGCCGGTGAAGATTTCGACACGCCTTCATCGGAGCTATGGCGTTACGATATGGCCAACGCTGTATGGGTGCGGATGGCGGATATGCCTGCCGGACGCGCCCGACATGGCATGGCGTCCCTCGACGGCAAGCTCTACGTGGTCGGCGGTGAGGGGCCAAATGCGTCGCGGGTCTTCGTGTATGACACCTTTCAGGCCGCATGGTCGGAATTGGGGGCAGACCTTCCAGCTCCCCGCAAGGATTTGGGTGTGGTTGCCGCAGCGGGCAACATTTACGCACTGGGTGGACGGACCGGCAATGGCGTGACCGCGCAGGTTCACATGCTTGATGTGGCGGCGGGTCGGTGGCGCCAGGGCACAGCGCTGCCATCGCCTCGTGCAGATGCTGCAGTAGGTGTGGTGGCGGGCAATATCCACCTCGCCGGTGGACGCTCCAATGACCCCATGAGGACATTTTCAGAGCATTATGTGCTGGATGCGTCCGGTGGCGGGTGGCGTACGGCTGAGCCGCTACCTCTGCCGCGCCTCGGTGCGGCATCGGCCGGTTCTGGCGGGGCATTTGTCATTGTCGGCGGATCTGGTGGTGCAGGTGTATTTTCCCTCTTCACCACAAGTGATGTGGTCGATATCTACAAGCCATAATGACTGATCATGTGATTCATCGTGCCGGGCCGAAAGATGCCCGCCTTGTCGGACGTCTCATTGGCGAAGCCTTCGCTGATGATCCAATTTCCCTGTGGATCCTCCAGAAGCCCAAACTCATCACCCGGATCATGACCCGGTTGGCTACTCACGTTTATGTGCCGGATGGATTTGCTGAGTATCTCGACAATCAGCTTGGCGCGACCATGTGGATGCCCCCGGGCGGACATGGACAGCTTGCCGGTTTTCAAAGTCTGGCAGCTTTGTTCGACATGATGGTCTGTGGTGTCCCCAGTGCCCTGGGCCGCAGCAGTGCCTTTGGCTCCGTCATGCATAAGGTCACGCCGCGCGAACCGCATTTTTACTTGTTCACGATTGGCGTTGTACCTGCGGGGCAGGGCAAGGGGCTAGGCGGGGCGTTGCTCCGCTCAGGCCTGGCGCAGGCCGACCGGGCCGGCATGCCGACCTATCTAGAATCCAGTAAGGCCGACAACATACCCATCTACCAGCGATATGGCTTTGAGTTGCGTGATGTGCCCGACGGCCTGCCCGAAGGCTGCCCGCCGATCTATCCGATGTGGCGACCCGTCAAAGGCGGTGCTGCCTAAGGCGCTGTTACCACTTGAAGCGAACGCCTGCAGACAGGGCGCTTTCCTGATCCTTGTTGGACACGGTTCCCTGATAGCCAAGATGTGCGCTGACATTGTCGGCGACCAGAGCGGCAACCCCAACGCCGATTTCAGCGCTGTCGCGTCCACGGGCTGGCGCCCATGTTTCAAATGATCCGCCGCCGCCAACGAAGGAGAAATCGCTGGACTGGGTGACGTCACCCAGTTCGCGGGCCCAGGCGAGGCTGGCGTTTGGAACGACCGGACGTCCTGCTACCTCAAACTGCGTGGAGACCTCAACGCCCAGACGTCCCACAAGGGAGCTGTATTCTTCGCCATCATTGACTAGGCCTGCCGTGCCGGCCCCGGTTTCCGAGAAGCCACTTACATCGGTGTAGACATAGGTCGCGCCAGCGAATGGGCGGAAGGCGAGATGGCCTGCCAGCTTTGTCTTGGACGCTTCAACTGATGCGAAGGCTGAATGGGCGTCGTAGTCAGCATTGGCGGTCGCGGTGAACGCGCCAACAGTGATGTTTCGGGTGGTATCAACGTCCTGATAGCCATAGCCAACTGCCACCGCGATATCGACACCCAAGGGGCTGGAGTGGCCACCAGTTACGCCGACGAGATAGGCGTTGCGATCCATGTCCTGAGCACCGAGATCAGCGTCGTTGGTAAGGTAAGCAACGGACAACCCGGCAGAGCTGTTGTCTGACAGGCGATATTCAGCACCTGCGGCAACACCAATCTGATCATGTTCCGTCTTGTTGCCGTTGCTGTCGCTGTCGATCTGGCCGCGTGAGCCAAGAGCGGTTGTCCAGTAGGTCCAGGGAGACGGGTTGTTTTCGTTTTCAAGATTGCGGGCAGCTGCTGCAGGCGCAGCGGCTATGAGGATGTCTGCTGCGTCGGTAGCCCTGCTGCCCAATGTTGCCTGCGCAAGCTGTACGTATCCATCGGTGCGGGCCGTTGCGGTGTTGCCGCGCCGGGACAGTGCGCCGTCGCCGCGGCGCATGGTGTCCGCAACGTGGTTTATGTTGAGCAGGGCAGCAGAGGCACCGGCCACGTGGATCTCGCCATTCAGGCTCTCAAAGGCCGAACGTGCACCGACTCCAGTCTGGATTGTGAGATTGGCCAGTGCTGTTTGCAGTGTTCCTGTTGCCGTACCGGTGACGCCTGTTAGCACGGCAGCCGTCTGCTGCTGGTTTCGCGTAAAGGCTGCGGTGCCAAAGGCAGCTGCCTGTCCAATGGTTAGCTGCACGTTGTTCGCGCCGTAAACTAGGGTCGGGTTCAGGAAGGCAAAGTTGTTTGCAACTGTCAGGTTGGTGAACACTCCAGCCACGCCACCGGTGGCCGTGAGGATTGTGTATGTCTGCGGTGTGGCATAGGTGCCCGCTTCAGGGAGGAGCTGGACCGTGCCGCCGTTGATCGTGGCGGTGCCGGTTGCAACGATCTGGTCAGACGTGCCGTTTTCGTTGATTTCCACCTGATAGATGGAGCCCGGTGCGAAGACGACATTACCTGCCACATTCAGGGTGCCGATGGAGTTGCCTGGCGCCAGCGTGCCGCCTGCGTTGGCGGTGATGCCGCCGAAGGTGCCGGTGCCTTTGACTGTGCCGCCGTTGATGGCGAAGGGGACGGTTGTTGTATTGTTGAACGTCCACTCGCCACCCGTAACGCTGAAGGTCTCGAATGACTGGTACTTGAGTGTGTCTGTCCCGGTATCAATTTCAGCAAGGTTGAAGGTGCCAGCACCGGTCCCACCGAAGCGCAATGTGTCATTGCCACCGTTGCCGAGAATGTTGCCGTTGAAAATGCCGGTTGGCTGCAGCTCGACAGTGTCTCCCCCGGCACTGCCGATGAAGGCCGTCGCTGTCAGGTTGCTGGTAACCGTGCCGGCGTTGATGAACGTTCCGCTAATCCCTGTGAACTGAACGCTGCCGGTCGACGACGTGATGGATGCACCTTGTGCGTTGGTGACCGTTCCGCCACCGAAGGACACCACACCAAGGGCGTTTGCTACGGTGATGGTGCCCGTGTTGTTGACCACGCCGCCAGCCCCAACGATGTTGATCCCGCTTCCAAATCCAGTGGAATTGATAGTTCCGTGGTTGGTGACTGTTCCGGTGCCGCCGAGATTTACCGTGGTCCCGAGGTTGCTGTTCGTAACGCCACCAACTTCATTGGTGAACGTGCTATTGCCACCGCCTGAAAACGACACTGAGGTGTTGCCATTGATGGTGCCGGAATTTGTCACGACGCCATTTGCGGCGTTGTATTCTATGCCGTTACCGCCTAGCGGGGTGATGGTCCCCTGATTGTTGATGTCCCATTGGAGTGCGCCGGAGGTGATGCCGTTGCCGCCTGCGTTTGTAACAGTGTTGCCCGGTAGAACCGTTACGGTGTTTGCTGCCCCTGGCGCGGGGCAGTTAGCGGTTAGGTTGAGCGGGAAGGCAGTGTTGTTCACATTGAATGTGTTGGCTGGGCCTGCAGCTACGCAGGCTGCATAGGCGGCATCAGGGGCTGCCATGAGCGCAGTAAGCGCCGTGGTCCCCAACGCAGCACACAACAAAGCGCTCCGAAGTTGGCTGTTGATTGATGACTGACTGTTGGAATTCGAACTCATGACCGCCCTGTACACTTTGATCCCCGGATGCACCGATGGTGCATCCGTCGGAAAGTGGCGGTTTCCCAGGATTTAGCAATCACTCGAAAGTATGAGTGGTCCTGAAAAACGGCGGAAAACAGAGTTTTTTGGTCTGAAGAAATCGGAGAAATCTGGTCACATGGGAGCGTAAAGCGGCGATCTCCCTAAATGTGTGCCCGCAATTCGGAAAGATCAGGGTTGCTCGTGATGAGATGCCTTGCTGCCAGCATGATTCCCGCATGGGCGATGGCGATATCGGTGCTGCCATCAGCAAACACCCGAAAGGCGTCGCCCAAGGGCATGGTGATGACTTCCAGGTCTTCGTCATCCTCCAGCGCTTGCTCGTGGGCTTTGACGGCGCCGATGCCGAGATACGGATAGGCCATCTGGCGGAACCTGCCGGGGTAGGGATGGATGGGTGGCAACGCGAAGATCCTGTCTGCGCTGTAGCCGGTTTCTTCGCGTAGCTCGCGGGCCACGGCATGCTCTGTGTTCGGATCATCGTCATCGATAATGCCGCCGGGTAATTCCAGCATCACGCGCTGGGAGCCGTGGCGATAGTTACGGACCAGCACCGCATGGTGGTCCGGTGTGATGGCAAGCATGGCTGCCCAGTTTGGCAGGTCGAAGACATGATAGGGGTCCACAATGGCACCGCGCATGGTTTCGCAACGCTGCTGGCGTGCACGGATGTAGGGCGTTTCAAAAACGATTTCTTCTGAATGGACTTTCCATGCGCCGGGCTTGGAAGGGGGCTTGATGGAATTGGAAGAACTCATGTTGTGTCTTTCAGGAGATGCGGGTTGAGGGCTGTGAGAAGGGCCTGTGTGTTGGATGGATCGCGCCATGTATGACCTGCATCGGGCACGACGGTCAGATTTGTGTGTGGAACGGCGCGCGCAAATTCAAATGCCGTTTGGGGTGGACATACGATGTCATAGCGCGACGTCACCAGATCGATCTTGATGTCGGCAAGTGTCGTTGCTGCCTGCCTGATAATGCTGTCGCCGTCGATAAAGCCGTGATGGCGAAAGTAATGGTTCTCGATGAGCGAATGCGCCAGCACGAAGTCAGGATCTGCAAGTTCCGCTGACATGCGTGTGGTGTCGACGACAAGCCGCGAGACAGCTTTTTCAAGGGCCGTCCATCTATGCAGGGCATCCAGGCGCTTGGCGTTGTTTGTGTCAGCAAACAGGCCTGCATAGGCAGTGATGGGGTCTTGCTGTTGTGTCGGTGTCAGCGGTTCCAGGAAGTCGGCAAACACATCCGGATACAGGGCTGCAGCAACGCCGCCTGGGTAGTACAGGGCTTCGAGTTCGCTTTGGCGTGACAGAAACAATCCGTAGAGGACTATTCGGGCAACGCGCTTGGGATGCGCCATGGCTGCGACGACGGCGAGGGTTGCTCCCCATGAGCCGCCAAACAAGGCCCAGCGCTCCAGCTTCAAATGGTTGCGCAACCGTTCAATGTCTTGGATCAGATGAGGCGTTGTGTTGGCCTCGAGGCTGCCATGCGGACGCGATCGGCCGGCACCGCGCTGATCGGCCAGGATGATCCGGTAGTGTTCGGGGTCTGTGAGTTGGGTGATGTCGGTCGAAAATCCGCTGCCGGGACCACCATGCAGATACATTAATGGTTCGCCTGCGGGATTGCCGCACTCTTCGTAATAGATCTCGTGGCCATCCTCTGGCGGGAGGAAGCCACTGGCGTATGCATCGCTTTTGGGAAAGAGGGGCAGAGCCATGTGAACCTGTCGCGTGGTTGTGGTTCATGCCGCCGCTGTGCAGCAGATACGAATACGGCCCGGACGCTGGAAGCGTCCGGGCCGCGAATTCGTCAAATCCTGGAGTGGAGGCTAATTAGCCAACAACTTTCAGGTTTTCGGCAGACATCTTGCCGTTGCGGCCTTCCTGGAGTTCAAACTCCACGACCTGGCCTTCGTCAAGGCTTGCCAGTCCGGCAGCCTGAACAGCTGTGATGTGCACGAAGGCGTCTTTGCCGCCATCATCGGGCTGTACGAAACCGTAGCCCTTTTTCATGTCGAACCACTTCACGGTTCCCTGCATCTTGATAGTCCTTCAATTCCGATCGTCACACGATCTTGTACCGTCCTTGGCAACATGCCTGGACGGGCATTCGCAACCCCTTGCCGAAAGTCCTGATTGCGTCTTTGTTGGGTGACGTCGTCGGAGGAGGCCAGAGAAGTCGAATAGGCACGGGGACCATGCTCGTTTTTCGCGATTTTTGCAATGTCTTTCGGGGGTTGCCTTATTTGCCTGTGATTAGGCATCGAACGGCCGCGTGAGGCGGGGGCCTGGTAGTTCAAATGATGCAGGGTTTTCCGGTTGATCCCCTATTGTGTCCGGGGGAGTTGGACGTGGCCTTGGAACTACGCAAAACCGGCGGTTTCCTGCGCATTGCTCCTATGTAACACATCACTTGCTTGCGGTTTTGGGCTATGCTCCCTTGACCTACGCATCTGTCAGATTCAGGTGCATTTTGAAGCGGGCGCATACTCAACAGACGCCGGCGCAGGAAGTGTTTCAGGGACCATGCCGAAGCTAAAATCGTCCATCCAGACCAAGAGTAGCAGTTTCAAGGAAAATGCAGCGGCCATGCAGGGCCTGATTGCTGACCTTGAAACCAAGACAGCGCAGGCCTCTTTAGGCGGCAATGAACGCTCGCGGGACCGACATGTTTCGCGCGGCAAATTACTGCCTCGTGACCGTGTTGCCCGGTTGCTTGATCCCGGCACGCCCTTTCTTGAACTGTCGCCGCTTGCCGCAAATGGCATGTATGACGATGACATACATGCAGCAGCGATCATCACCGGCATTGGGCGTGTCTCTGGCCGCGAATGCATGATTGTATGTAATGATGCGACAATCAAAGGCGGCACGTACTATCCGATCACCGTGAAGAAGCATCTGCGCGCACAGGAAGTGGCGCGGGAAAACAGGTTGCCCTGCATCTATCTCGTGGATTCCGGCGGGGCCAATCTTCCCAACCAGGCAGACATTTTTCCGGATCGCGAACACTTCGGGCGCATCTTTTTCAATCAGGCAACAATGTCGGCCGAAGGCATTGCGCAGATCGCGGTTGTGATGGGGTCGTGCACGGCCGGTGGGGCTTATGTGCCGGCCATGTCTGATGAGACCATCATCGTGCGCAATCAGGGCACGATTTTTCTGGGTGGTCCGCCGCTTGTGAAAGCTGCCACCGGTGAAGTTGTCAGCGCGGAAGACCTGGGCGGTGCGGATGTGCACTCACGCAAGTCCGGCGTGACGGATCACTATGCGGAAGATGACGCCCACGCCCTGGCGATTGCGCGGCAGATTGTGAGCAATCTGAACACGCGCAAACCTTGCGAGGTCGAAATGCGCGCGCCACGTGCGCCGCTCTATGATCCGGCAGAGCTTGCCGGCGTGGTGCCGGAAACGCTCACCACCCAGTATGACGTGCGCGAAGTCATCGCGCGGCTGGTGGATGGCTCGGAGTTTGACGAGTTCAAGAAACTCTATGGCACGACCCTGGTCACCGGGTTTGCGCGGTTGATGGGATATCCCGTCGGCATCGTTGCCAACAACGGCATTCTGTTTTCGGAAAGCGCGCAGAAAGCGGCACACTTTATTGAGCTGTGTTCCCAGCGCGGCATCCCGCTGATCTTCCTGCAGAACATTTCCGGCTTCATGGTCGGTAGCCAGTATGAGGCCGGCGGCATTGCCAAAGATGGCGCCAAGATGGTGACGGCTGTTGCCACAGCACAGGTGCCAAAGTTCACGGTCATTATTGGCGGCTCCTATGGGGCCGGGAACTACGGCATGTGTGGTCGTGCCTATTCACCCCGGTTCATGTTTGCCTGGCCCAATGCACGTATCTCCGTCATGGGCGGCGAACAGGCCGCCAGTGTGCTTGCAACGGTCAAACGCGACGGCATGGAAGCACGCGGCGAAGCGTGGAGTGCCGACGAAGAAGATGCCTTCAAGGCTCCCATTCGCGAGGCCTATGACGAAGAGGGGCATCCGTATTTCGCCACAGCGCGCCTTTGGGACGATGGCATCATTGCGCCTCAGGACACGCGCATGGTGCTGGGGCTCGCCATATCCGCTTCATTGAACGCGCCTATCCGCAACCCTCTTGCGCCCGACAGGTTCGGCGTCTTCAGAATGTAAGGAAACAGATTATGGCTGATGACTTTGTTCTTATGGACGTAACCCGTGACGGGCTTGCAACCATTACTCTCAACAATCCAGACCAGCACAATGCGTTCAATCCTGATCTTGTCGAGGATCTGAAACAGTGCCTGGAAGACCTGCGCGCCAATTCGGACACCGTTCGTGGGTTGGTCATTCGAGCGGAAGGAAAGGTCTTTTCGGGCTTGGCAGACTTTGATTGGCTGCCGCATACCGCGCATTACACCGATGATGAAACGGAAGAAGACGCACAGGCGATTGCCGACGTGCTCATTCGGGTGCGTGAGCTTCCTCAACCGGTCATCGCTGTGGTTGAGGGGCCTGCCGCAGGGTATGGGCTTGGTCTGATTGCCGCCTGCGACATCGTACTGGCAACACCTTCTGCTCGATTTGTCTTTTCAGAAGTGCGTCATGGCTTTGTTCCGGCTCTGTCCCTCCCATACATCATTCAGGCAATCGGCATAACAGCGGCGCGACGCTACCTGCTGGCTGGAGACCCATTTGATGTGGAGGAAGCGCATCGCCTCGGACTTGTCGACGAGATTGTGGAAGACACTGCTGCGATGAAAGCCAAGCTGGCTCATTTCGTGGACCACATCTTTGCGGCGGCACCAGGTGCCATCGCTGCGACCAAATCGTTGATAGACGACGCAACAGGCTTGCCTATTGATGATGAGCTGGTGACTGAAACTGTTGCGGCTCAGGGGCGCAACAGAACGGGCGCTGAAGCTGCTGAAGGTATTGCGGCATTTCTCGATAAACGTGAGCCAAACTGGCGGACCTGATGATTACTTCTGTTCTTATTGCAAATCGCGGCGAAATTGCCTGCCGCGTGATTGAAACCGCTCGGTCCATGGGATTGCGGACCATTGCTGTTTATTCAGAAGCGGACGCAAACGCTTTGCATGTGGAGATGGCTGACGAAGCCTATCTGCTGGGGCCTGCGGCGGCCGCTGAAAGTTATCTGCGGCAGGACAAGATACTCGACGCCGCGCGCAGGAGCGGGGCTGACGCCATACATCCGGGTTACGGGTTCCTGTCTGAGAATGCGGAGTTTGCAGAAGCCTGTGCTGAGGCCGGCGTGCTTTTTGTCGGGCCGCCTGCTGACGCGATCCGGGCCATGGGTCTGAAGGACCGGGCTAAAGTCTTGATGCAGGACGCCAATGTGCCGGTGGTTCCCGGCTACCATGGTGACAATCAGGATCCAGCGTTCCTGGCGGGTGAAGCCGAAAAGATTGGCTATCCGGTGCTCATCAAGGCGGTTGCTGGTGGTGGCGGCAAGGGCATGCGCCGTGTTGATGCCGCCGGTGAGTTCGACAAGGCGTTGGCATCTGCCCAGCGCGAAGCGAAAGCAGCTTTTGGCGATGATCACGTACTGATCGAAAAGTTCGTTTCCCGTCCGCGGCATATTGAGGTTCAGGTCTTTGCAGATGCGCATGGCGATGTTGTGCATCTCTTCGAGCGGGACTGTTCTGTTCAACGACGTCACCAAAAGGTGGTGGAAGAAGCACCCGCGCCAGGCATGCCGCAAGACATGCGTGATGCCATGGGTAAGGCTGCCTGCGAGGCGGCCCGTGCGATCGGCTATCGCGGAGCAGGAACAGTCGAATTCATTGCGGACACCTCAGAAGGCCTGCGGGCAGATCGCTTCTACTTCATGGAAATGAATACACGCCTGCAGGTTGAACACCCGGTGACGGAAATGATCACCGGTCAGGACCTTGTTGAATGGCAATTGCGTGTTGTGTCGAACGAGGAATTGCCGCTGAAGCAGGATGACATCCTGCTCGACGGGCACGCGGTTGAAGTGCGGCTCTACGCGGAAGATCCCAACAAGCAGTTCTTTCCATCGACCGGCAAACTCAAAGAGTTCTGGATGCCGGAAGAGGGCGACGGCGTGCGGATTGATGCCGGGGTTCAGTTGGGTGACGACATAAGCATCTACTACGACCCCATGATCGCCAAGGTCATTGCCTGGGGCGATACGCGCGATGCGGCGCGCCAGCTATTGATCAAGGCGTTGGGCGAGGTTGAAGTTGTGGGCGTGACCACCAATGCGGCGTTTCTCAAGGATGTCGTCAGCCATCCAGTTTTCGCATCCGGCGAGATGGATACGGGCTTTATCGAGGCGCACACGAAAGATTTGCTGCCGGGCAAACAGGCGGCACCTGCTGACATTGCGGCATTTGCAGCTCTCGCACTGGCACAGAACAGGACGTTGCACGCTGCTCGAGGCAGTGATGCTGACCCATACTCTCCCTGGAACGATGTGGGTGGATGGCGCCTGGTGGGCACTGCAAGCGAAACACTCACCTTGGTGGATGGTGACACACAGGTTTCTGCCGATGTGACATATGGCGCTGACGTGATTGCAGTATCGCTTGAGGGTGCCGAGGGCCGGGTTAGTACCTATCGCGTGGCTGAAGGCGTGATTGAGGCTGTTGTGAACGGCGCGCGATTGTCAGCGGGTGTTCACATTGATGATGACACTGTCTCCGTCATGAAAGATGGCGCGACCTGGACATTTGATGTTCCTGATCCGCTGGATGTTGATGCTGCGGATGCCGCCGCATTGGGAGGTGTCGAAGCCCCGATGACCGGCAAGATAACGCAAGTCTGGGTCACGGCTGGAGATAGTGTTCAGCGCGGTGCGCCATTGATTGCGCTGGAAGCCATGAAGATGGAACACACTTTGAATGCGCCAGCGGATGTGACCGTAGCGGAGGTCCTGGCGGCACCCGGTGACCAGGTTGAAGGCGGCGCGGCCCTCGTGGTGTTTGAAGCGTCAGACGAATAGACTGCGCGCATGGCACTTAACCTCATAAAGCTCTGCGTTGGCGCATCGTCCATCGAAGATCTGGCTGACTGGCAGAGCAGAGTGCTGGCAGGCAAGACCGGATACGGAAAAGTCGACAAGCTTTTCCACACGACCCGCATGACGCCAAAACGCGGCGAGGAGCTTCTTGATGGCGGCTCTCTTTATTGGGTTATGTCCGGCACCATACGGGTGCGGCAGAAGCTGCTGGATATTGAGCAGTACAAGGATTCAGAAGGCATCAAACGCTGCCGGTTGGTCCTTGATCCACCGCTGATCCAGACGCGCCCGGCGCCCCGGCGTCCGTTTCAGGGCTGGCGGTATCTTGAAGCCAAGGACGCGCCAGCGGACCTTGATGTGTCGAATGCGGGGGCAGACGATATGCCAGCTGAAATGCAGGCGGAACTCATGGAGCTCGGATTGCTATGAACTTGCGATTTTGCGCGCCCCTCGCAGCCGGGGTTGGACTTGCCGTTGCAGCACTTTTGCCAACCGGGCCAGCCCACGCGGCGGGTGCGTGCCTGAGCATGCCCCTGGTTTTTGAAACCGAGACGGCAAGTGGCTGCCCTGATGCGGCAACACTGGAGCGGCTTATGGATGCGCCGTTGCCCGTTGGCACGCGGTCGTCCAGTACAGGCAAGTTCGAGGGCGTGGAACTGACGGCATCAGACGATAGCGCCAAGCGCCATGTACGGACCTGCCGCGCCTACGCAGATGCAGTTGGTGAAGGGTGGTATGCCGCTACGCAGATGGACATGAACTTTGAAGGCTTCATGCGGGTCGCCTGCGGCTCTGTCATGGCGCTGGCGGCATCCGGTGAGGCAACGTCGTCGCGCATCGATGACGAGCAGGTGGGGTTTCAGACCCTGTCGCTTCTGCCGGTAGATGTATTGCCGGCGCTTGCGCCTGACACGGAAGATACGCTTGCGACCCTAAAAGCTGCGCAGTTCAGTGTTGGCAGCATGGTGGCAACGGGTGATGTGCTGACCAGAGGCAGTTCGCCGGAACAACTGGAACTCGCCTATGCGGGCTCAGCATCGACGTATGGCGAAGTAGCCCGTGGTGATTTCAACGGCAACGGCGAAATGGACATACTTGTTTATGCGCGCCATGAGGCTGTTAACGGGTCACTTCGGTGGTACGAGCTCTTTGCACTCTCATACCCTGACCAGTCTTTGACCTTTCAAAGGTTTGAGCCTGCAGGTGTGGAGGCGCTGTCGTTAGCAAATTGACCGCAAGGCCTACTGGTTATTACGCGGATTGGCGTTGTCGATCAGGCGGGTTGTACCCAGATGGGCTGCCGCAAGAATGCGAACGGGGCAGCCCTCTTTGATCTCGGCCCGAGATAGTCTTGCCAGGCTGTCGGCCTGGCGAATTGCGACATAGTCGACTTTTTCAAATCCTGCTTCCAGCAGAGCGGCCTTGGCCGCATCCTCGGTGTCCTGGGGATCACCGCCGGAAAGCACCTGTTTTCCTGCGTCATCAATAATGCGCTTCATGCTGGGCGCAACAGCTCGGTGCTCCTGGCTCAGATAGGCATTCCGCGATGACATGGCCAAGCCGTCCGCTTCGCGAATGGTGGGGCCGCCGATGACCTCCACCGGGATATCAAGATCGCGGACCAGGCGGCGGATTACCTGCAATTGCTGATAGTCCTTCTCGCCGAAGACAGCGACATCCGGCATGACCTGCAAGAGCAGCTTTGTAACAACCGTGGCCACGCCCCCAAAAAAGTGCGGACGATGATCGGTTTCCAACCCTTGTGAAGGTCCGTCGACATGCACGGACGTGGCAAATCCTTCTGGGTACATTTCCTGAGGGGCAGGTGCCCAGAGGAGCGACGTGCCGCGGCTCTCCAGTTTTGCCTTGTCACCGTCTTCATCACGAGGATAGCGCTCCAGGTCTTCGCCTGGCGCAAACTGGGTGGGATTAACGAACAGGCTGACAGCAACAACATCAGCATGGCTTGCGGCAATATCCACCAAAGCGAGGTGCCCCTCGTGCAATGCGCCCATGGTTGGGACCAGTCCAATACGACGGCCAGCCTGCCGGTGGGCTGAAATGGAATCACGAAGCTCGGTTAAGGTTCTGACTGTCTCGATCATGATCTCGATATTCCGGGTACGGAGTGCCCGAATTCTGGGCTTTTTACTGCCTGCATGTTCACCATACCGACGTGGAATTTGGCACGGCTTTCGCAGGATTTGGACCGTACAAAGCAGGAAAATGGCTGTTTTCCAAGCCATGCAGTTTTTGGGTGTGTAGAATGTGTGCCATTGCGGGATTTCAGACGGCTTGCGTGTTGACTTGTGGACCCTCGCCCGACCAATATCTGCGCATTGTTGGGGGTGAGTAGCGTGCATTCGGGGAAAGTCATAAGCGTGCGTTCGCGCACGAAAGGGAAGCGGTCCAGCGCCGAGGCGCGGATGGGCCATGTCATCGTTCTTGGCAACGAGAAGGGTGGCTCGGGCAAATCCACGAGCGCCATGCATCTCATTGCCGGACTGATGAAAGCCGGGTTCAAGGTCGGTTGCATTGATCTGGACAGTCGCCAACGCTCCATCTCACGTTATCTCGAGAACCGTCGCCAGCTGTGTGATCGCACGGGATTGCGTCTGAGTTTCCCGCGCCATGAAGTCATTGACCCTTCCACCCTTGATAGCCGTGAAGCGGCGCAACGCGAAGAAGAGGCCGAATTTGAGCAGGCGCTGTTCGAGCTGCGTGCCACATGCGACTTCGTGGTTGTTGATTGTCCGGGGTCGGATGTTTTCCTGTCCCGCGTGGGGCACCGGGCTGCTGACACACTTATCACTCCGATGAATGACTCATTCGTCGATTTTGACCTTTTGGGCAAGGTTGATCCCGACACTAACGAAGTGAAGGGCCCATCCATCTACAGTGAGATGGTCTGGGAAGCGCGCAAGCGCAAAGCCATGGTTGAAGGCAAGTCCATCGACTGGGTCGTGATGCGAAACCGCCTGTCTCATCTGGACGCCAAGAACAAACGCAGGGTCCAACAGGTTGTGACCAACCTCGCCGGCCGCATCGGGTTTCGTCTGGCGCCCGGCTTTGGTGAGCGGGTGATTTTTCGCGAGATGTTCCCGATGGGACTGACGTTGCTGGACATCATTGATGACAAGGCAGGCGTTCAGCTGTCCATGTCACATGTGGCTGCGCGTCAGGAAGTTCGGGATCTGTTGACGGCGCTTCGGCTCCCCGGCGTCGACGTCGGCAGCAATGACGACAAGGACGCGCGCGCGGCGCGGGCTGTCTAAAACAAATTCAGCGTTTTACGGCGGTTTCCAGGCTACTCCCGTTCCAAAGACGGGGGTTGGCAATAATGCCTGTGCGGCCCATCTTTATACCATGATGATGTCTCAACAGCCTTTGCACTAGCGTGGCCAAACCTCGAACTCCAGTGGGCCCGGCAACCGGCAAAACGCCTTCCGCCGGCGGCGTTGATGCTTTCCTCCAGAAAGTATCGGCAACGCCGGTTCCCGTTCATGGTAACGGGCGAGGGCGGCTGCTGTTCGTCATGGACGCTACTATGAGCCGGCAGCCCACATGGGATGCTGCAGTCTCCCTGCAGGCGCAGATGTTTGATGTGACGGCTGACATCGGTGGATTGGACGTCCAACTGGCCTATTTTCGGGGACTGGGCGAATTCAAGGCGTCACCCTGGGTCGGGGATCCAACCACGCTGGGCAAGGCCATGAGCGGTGTTCAGGTCCGTGGCGGCCATACACAGATTTGTCGGGCATTGCGCCACGCGATCACTGAAGCACGGTCCAAGCCGGTTCAGGCTCTGGTCTATGTTGGAGATTGTGTTGAAGAGGCTGCCGATGATGTATGTGCGGCGGCAGGCGAACTTGGTTTGCTTGGAACCCGCGCGTTCATGTTTCAGGAGGGGCATGAGCGGCAAGCCGAAATGACCTTCCGGGAAGTTGCGCGTCTGACCGGTGGGGCCTTTGCCCGATTTGATGCCAATGCCGGCAACCAGCTGCGCGAGCTGCTGCGCGCGGTTGCTGTTTATGCGGCCGGGGGCCGAAAAGCACTTAGTGGCCATTCGGCCCGTTCGTCGCGTGCCGTTCAACAACTGACGCATCAGGTTCGCTGATGCTTAATCCGAGTGAGGACTGCTAGTGGGATTTTTCGCTCTTTTCGTCTGCCTGCTGGGCGCGGCGATCTTGCTGGTCTATGCCGCAGGGTCCATGCCACCTGCGTCTCTCGCCCGGATCGTGCGATATGTCGGGGGCGGTCTACTAGGCATTGTCGCATTGGTTTTGCTTCTCACCGGGCGGATGGGATTCGCGGTACCGGCTGCGCTGGCATCGTTTGCATTGTTCCGCGGCAATCTGGGACGGTTGGCATCGTTCGCACAGAATATCCCAGGGGCGGACAGGTTTGGTGGTGGACCCAGCGGCGGCCAGACGTCCGACATCGAGACGGCCTGGCTCTCCATGTGGCTTGACCATGACTCCGGCAAGATGGGCGGCCGCGTCCGGCAGGGCTCGTTCTCTGGCGCACAGCTCGAGCAGCTGTCTCTTGATGATCTACTCAACCTCAGAAGCGAATTGATCGCCGACGACGAGTCCCTTCGCTTACTCGATAGTTTTATAGAGCGGGTTCACGGTCAAAGCGCCGGTGACGAAACGTCCGAGGAATCCAAAACCGGTTCAGGTGGGCATTCAGGGTCACGTGGTGACGGCGGCCGTCCTAATGCCAGTGGGGCAGGGATGAGCCTGGACGAGGCCTTGGACGTGCTGGGGCTATCGCCGGGCGCGAGCGCTGAGGACATCAAGCTGGCCCATCGTGCGTTGATGCAGAAGGTGCACCCGGATCGCGGCGGATCATCTTATCTTGCAACAAAGCTCAATCAGGCCAAGGACATGCTGCTGGCCGGGATGAAAACCCGATAACCCAAAGTAGTGATCAGTCAGGATTGGCTTTGACAGTCCGGCTGGCTAGTTGGCCGAAGGCGCGTACCAGTCATCTGGTGGAACCGTTATGCAACTGATGCCTTCACGGATGAGCGTGGTGCAGGCGTTGCGCGCCTGATCTTCGCCGGTAAAGCCGGTGAAGCGGGATCTGAACAGCGTTCGTGACGCTGTCTTGACGGGCACGGTGGCCGGGCCTTTGCCTTTAAGTACACTTGGTGCCCGTGACATGGCTGCCTGAATGCGGCGCCCTGCTTCTGCGGCATCGGCGTAGGCGCCGATCTGAATGCGCCAGGCCGCGCCTACAGGCGCTGCCGTATAGGGCTGAGGCTCAGACAGAGCTGCATAGTTGGTCTCTGTCGGCGGCGTATAGTCGCCAGCACCCAGAGTGCCTGTCAGGCCTGGCGCGCTCTCGCGGGCATAGGCCGGTGACACAAGCCAGGCGGTGACGTCTTCAAATACTTTGGCATCTGCTGCAGGGGCGCTCGCAACCGAGACCGGGCGCTGCTCAGGAAGCTGCGGTGCGGGTGGTGTGAAACTGGTTGTTTGACGCGGCGCAGGTGTTGGAATGGGGGCGGTATCCGCCAGCATGTTTGCCGCCACGTCTATGGGCAAATTGTTCGATGGTGCTGCAGCTACGGGGGCAGCGGCGGGTTGCTGCAGGCTTGCCAGTGCCTGTGATGGGGCCGTTGCGACCACAGGTCCAGGTTCGGCTTGTTGTGGCCGCATGCGGGGAATGGGGGCTGCTGACGCAATGGACATGTGGCCCCGGCGCGGAACGCGGCCAAAGGCTTCATCCAGAATGTCGACCATGTGGTCATCACGGGCCCGAGGTGTCTTGCCACCAAGCACGACACCCACCAGGTGCTTGCCATCACGGATGACAGATGCGGTCAGGTTGAAACCTGAGGCGCGGGTGTACCCGGTCTTGATGCCATTTGTGCCTTCGTAGTCACCCAGCAGGTTGTTGTGGTTATTGAAAATCCGACCGCGGAAATTGAAGCTCTCAGTCCCGAAGTAGGCGTAGTACTGCGGGAAATCATCCATCACGCGCTGAGCAAGCGTTGCCATGTCGCGCGCCGTGGTGACCTGACGCTTGTCGGGTAGCCCATGGGGGTTACGGAATGTCGTGCGGGCCATGCCGAGCTCACGGGCGCGTTTGGTCATTATTTGAGCAAACTTGCGTTGTGTCCCGCCAATGTTTTCCGCGACAACCATGGCCACATCGTTTGCAGACTTGGTGACAAGCGCGAGGATCGCTTCTTCAACGGTAATCGTATCGCCTGCATCGAGACCCAGCTTGGAAGGTGCCTGACCTTCAGCGTTCTTCGATACCAGCCACGGGGTGTTGAGTTTGATGTTTTCCTGAGCCAGTTCATCAAAGACGATGTACAGGGTCATGATCTTGGTGAGGGAGGCGGGGTAGCGCGCCGCATCCGCATTGCGCGCGAACAGCACGCGGCCGGAATATTTGTCGAGTACAAGAGCAGCGTATTTTGGCTTGGCGACTGCGGGTGTGGTTGCAATGAGCGCAAGGCCCAGCACGGCAGCAAAGCAACCCATGACCAGCGCGCTCAAACGCGATGTCTGGTGCGGTGTATGACGAGATCCAACGGATCCTGTCCCCAAGGCTATTGCCCCTCTTACGCAGCCCATACAGTCCATCCCCCGATGGCACAGTTGTCGGCACAATGCGTGCCGAACATGCCTCGTTTTGGTGCCTGAAACGCAGGCCCGGCAAGGCTCCCCAATACAATGTCTTTAGCGTATGCAGGTTCAATGCCGAGGGCAACAGCGACACAGCGTGTAACCGGCACAAATACGTTCTTCAGCGCGTCCAAAGGGCCAGGCGGAGGTTTGGACGCGAAAGCCGCAAAAAATGGGAAAGACATCGGGATTCCGTGAGTTTTCCAAGGTGTGGCCTGAGATTGCGGTTTTGGTGTTACAAATTGGTTAACGAAGCTTAACGTTTGCCTGTATCTCGGTGTGCCCTGCCGCGCTAAGAAGGCGGAAATCAGTGGTTATTTGGGTTGGGGAAACCAGCCGCGCGTAATAGGGTCGAAAAATGGCTAGATCAAAGGCAATCAAAACAGGCACTCCAGCGCTTGATTTCACAAAACTCAAGCTCAAGGGCTCGCCAAACGAATACCTGGTGGCGCCGGAAGACCTATGCAAAAACGCGGTCCCGCATTTGCCTGCAGACGTCTATGACGTCTCAGCGAATGATTTGCGCGACGCGGTCATGCATGTGGTGTCGCACCAGTCCCGAGTCGAACTGGATGGGATGGATGAGGCCGCCATGGCTTTTGAATTCGTCCACTATTCTGCGGTTTTGAACTTCAAGGACATGATTTCCATCCGGGTTTTGCCGGTTGGCACCAAACAGGCGACCATTGCGATCTACAGCCGCTCTAAAACGGGCTATTATGATTTTGGTGTGAACAAGAACCGGATAGAAGCCTGGCTGGAAGAGCTTGAGGGTGAAGTTATCCGCTAAGACGAGGTCTCATGAGGCTGAATTTCGCAGGAAATCGGGCAAAACAGCCTGACATCCTTCACATTTTCGCATTTGCACCCATATTATCGCAACACTGCCGGGAGTTCTCCATGGCGGAGGGCTTCCCAGTGATACAATCGAGTCTATGAACACGACTGACCACAGCATTATTCGCCACGTCCTGTTGCCAGAAGAGCCTGGTGCGCCTGATGAGCCACCGGGTCGCGGCGGCACGGATACGGGCGTCATCACCAAGACGCAGCCCAAGACCAAAAAGCCCTCGCTGTACAAAGTGCTGCTGCTCAATGACGACTACACCCCCATGGAATTTGTCATTCATGTTCTTGAGCGGGTGTTTCACATGGGCAGCGAAGATGCCACGCGCGTGATGCTGCATGTGCATCAAAACGGCGTCGGCGTCTGCGGTGTGTTCACCTTTGAAGTGGCGGAAACCAAGGTGACACAGGTGATGGACCTTGCCGGTCAGCACCAGCACCCCCTGCAATGCACGATGGAGAAAGAGTAAATCTCGACATCATTGCGCAATGCCTATTCCGGCGTCAGACTGACTAAGCGGGGCATGAGTCCGGCCCTCGCGATTATGAGGAGTTGAGTGCGTTGCCATCATTTTCACGCAGCCTTGAAGAAGGTCTCCACCGTGCACTGGCCCTGGCCAATGAGCGGGGACACGAATACGCAACGCTAGAGCATCTGCTGCTTGCGCTGCTCGATGATCAGGACGCCGCCGCGGTCATGCGCGCGTGTTCTGTTGATCTCGACAAGCTGCGGACTGACCTGTCTTCCTATATCGACAACGAGCTTGCGAACCTGATCATCACCAGTGGTGAGGACTCGAAGCCAACTGCCGGCTTCCAGCGGGTCATTCAGCGCGCGGTCATTCACGTACAGTCGTCCGGCCGCGAAGAAGTGACCGGTGCGAATGTTCTGGTTGCGATCTTTGCTGAACGCGAAAGCCATGCCGCGTACTTCCTGCAGGAGCAGGACATGACGCGCTATGACGCGGTGAACTACATCAGCCATGGCATTGCGAAGCGTGGCGAGATGAGTGAAACGCGGACACCGCGCGGTGCGAACGAAGAAGAGCCCACGGGTGAAGGGTCTGCCAAGGATGGTACCGAGGCGCTCGAGACCTATTGCGTGGATCTCAACAAGAAGGCCATGGACGGCAAGATCGATCCGCTCATTGGTCGCGACTCTGAAATCGACAGAACGATCCAGATCCTTTGCCGCCGGTCCAAGAACAATCCGTTGTTTGTAGGTGACCCAGGTGTCGGCAAGACGGCAATTGCTGAAGGTCTGGCCCGCAAGATCGTCAATGGGGAAGTGCCGGAAGTCCTGAAGGACGCCACCATCTTCTCGTTGGACATGGGTGCGCTGCTTGCGGGGACGCGTTATCGCGGTGACTTCGAAGAACGTCTCAAGGCAGTTGTGAAGGAACTTGAAGAGTTCCCGGGCGCTGTGATGTTCATTGACGAAATCCATACGGTCATTGGGGCAGGTGCCACATCCGGTGGTGCCATGGATGCCTCCAACCTTCTGAAGCCTGCGCTTCAGAATGGTGAACTGCGCTGCATCGGGTCAACGACCTACAAAGAGTATCGCCAGCATTTTGAAAAGGACCGCGCGCTCGTTCGCCGGTTCCAGAAAATTGATGTGGCGGAACCATCCGTTCCCGACGCGATCAAGATACTCAAAGGGCTCAAGCCGTATTTCGAGGACTATCACAAAATCCGCTACACCAATGACGCCATCAAGACGGCGGTCGAGCTGTCTGCGCGTTACATGCATGACCGGAAGCTGCCGGACAAAGCCATTGATGTGATTGATGAAGTCGGTGCGTCGCAGATGCTGCTTCCGGAAAGCCGCCGCAAGAAGACGGTTGGTGTGAAGGAAGTTGAGGCCGTGGTGTCCACCATGGCGCGCATTCCGCCCAAGTCAGTCACCAAGACGGACACAGAGAAGCTTTCCAGTCTGGACAAGGACCTCAAGCGCGTGGTGTTTGGTCAGGACGAGGCGATCACTGCACTGTCGGCAGCCATCAAGCTGGCGCGGGCAGGGTTGCGTGAGCCTGAAAAGCCCATTGGCTCTTACCTGTTCTCAGGTCCAACCGGCGTCGGCAAAACCGAAGTGGCACGTCAACTCTCATCCATCATGGGTGTCGAGCTGCTGCGGTTCGACATGTCCGAGTATATGGAGCGGCACACGGTGTCACGGCTGCTTGGGGCGCCTCCCGGTTATGTTGGTTTTGATCAGGGCGGCTTGCTTACGGATGGTGTGGACCAGCACCCCCATTGCGTGTTGCTGCTCGATGAAATCGAAAAAGCCCACCCGGACCTGTTCAACATTCTGCTGCAGGTGATGGATCACGGCTCGCTGACCGATCACAACGGCAAGAAGATCGACTTCCGCAATGTGATCCTCATCATGACCACCAATGCCGGTGCCAGCGACATGCAGAAGCCGCCGATTGGCTTTGGCCGCACCAAGCGGGAGGGCGAAGACGAAGAAGCGATCAAGAAGCTCTTCACGCCGGAATTCCGCAACCGTCTGGATGCGGTCATTCCATTCTCCGGCCTGTCCGAAGAAATCATTGCGCGCGTGGTCGAGAAGTTTGTGCTTCAGCTTGAAGTGCAGTTGGCAGACCGCAACGTGACGATTGAGCTTTCCAAGGCTGCCAACAAATGGCTGGGCGAACGCGGGTTCGACGAGAACTTTGGCGCCCGTCCGTTGAGCCGGATCATCCAGGAGCACGTCAAAAAACCACTGGCTGAGGAGCTGCTGTTCGGCAAGCTCAAGCGCGGTGGTGTGGTGCATGTGGATGTGAAAGACGATGCCTTGTCCTTTGCTGTGGAGGCAGCAGCGCCGCCACCCAGTAGAAAGAAGGGCGGCAAGAAGGCTCCGGCGAAAGCCGCCAAGTAGGTAAGGTTGCAAAAGTATGAGAAGGGCGTCTTTCAGGAGACGCCCTTTTTCTTTGGGCGTCAGGTGGGGCGTGTGCGGCCTTCGAGTTCCATCTGACGGTAGAAATCGGTCAGCGTCTTGCCCGGCTCGTGGGTAAACTTTCCATCGGGCTTCATGGCGCTGATCCTGTCGAGGCGAAACATTCGAAAGTCATTGCGCAGTTCACACCACCCCACCAGTGTCCAGACGCGTCCCCAGTACCAAAGACCCAGGGGGCGCACCGTGCGGCTGGTTGCGTCACCCGCAGCATCTTCATAGTCGAAGCTCAGTCGCGTCCGTAACTCAACAGCACGTTCGAGATCATCAAGGCGCTTGCGGTAGTCGTCGTTGATTTGTGGGGGTGCGAATGCGTGGATCTGAACCTGCCGGCCATGGTCGCGGGCGGAGGGCGGCAGTACCGTTTCGATCTTGACCAGAGCTTCCTGCGCGGCCTTCGCCATGTCGGTGCCACCCCAGGCCCTGATTAGCCGTGCTCCGGCCACGAGAGCCACGATTTCCTCCTTGGAAAACATCATGGGCGGAAGGTCAAAACCTTCACGCATCAGGTAGCCAATGCCTGCCTCGCCATCAATGGGGACGCCGGCGCCAATGAGATCAACGATGTCGCGGTAGATCGTGCGCTCGGATACTTCCAGCCGTTCTGACAATTGACGGGCTGTGGTGAGCCGACCACCTCTGAGATGTTGAACGATCTGAAAAAGGCGGTCAGCTCTGCGCATGGTGTTACCCGCTGGTGGCTATCCGATTGCCTCAAATAGGCCGATGGAATTTCCATCCGGGTCAATAGCGTAGGCAAACCGCCCGGCGGGAATTGTGACAGGGTCGCTCACGACCTTGCCGCCTGCTTTAGCCGCGCGCGCCATCGCGTCCTCCAGCTTGTCAGGAATTGTGAAGTGAGCGGTTGGGCCTTCACCCGCTTTGGCGGGGGTGCCGGGGTAGATGTGTCCCGCAATACCGGTCCCATCAGCTGTGGGGAACATGGCCATCGGGTTGGGACCGCTATTGTCAACCGTGAGATCAAGGCCAAAAACGTCGTTGTAAAACGCGATCGCGCGGTCGACGTCGGTAACCGGGATTTCAGTCCAGACCGTAAAGTTCTGTGGTGCGTGTGCCATGGGTGCTTCTCCGTTCGGTGTGTGGAGAAACACAGTGACAGACCCCTCCTGACAGCATGGTGTCAGGAGGCTGCAATTTGGAGGGTTTTCGCGACTGCAGCCTAGAGGTTTGACGGGCTGAGTTTGAAAACCTGCGCGAGGATCTCTGAGGAAAAGTAGAGATTGCCTTTGTCATCTTCAGCGACACCCGTGGGCATGAAAACTTCCGGGCCTTCTTCGGGAATGACGCCGAAGGGGAGGCCGGAGGCGATCGTCACCCGGTCACCTTCCGGCATTATCATGGTGATTTGCTGCTTGGCGGCCTCCACAATCGCCATGCCGCCATTGGCCAGGAAGGTGAAGCCTTCCGGATTGGCGAGATCATCAACGACGGTTTCAACGCCGCCGCTATCCGTCAGCCGGGAGATGCGGCCGCCTTTGGTTTCTGAAAAATAGATCGCGCTGTCAGGTCCCTGTTGCATCATGGCCGGACCGTCGAGTTTGTCTGCCAGTGTGATGCGGTCTTCATGGTCGTCTGGATTGACGCGCACAATGGCGCCGCGGGCATATTCCGTTACGAGGATGCCGCCATCTTCCAGGGGCAGGGCTTCTGTGGGTGTTGTGAAACCGTGCATGAGGTCGATGGATTTGCCGGTGGGGCCGTCAAACAGTTGGACGGCGCCGGCGGTCAGTCCCGCCACGGCAAACTTGTTGTGCGCCACTGCCATGCTGGTGGGGTAATCCATTTCCTGAGCAAAGACGCGGGCGATTTCCGTCACGTCGCCTGTCTGCGTATCGATGGCGCGGATGGCAAATACATCTGCGACATACAGCGTCCTGCCGTCCGGGCCCATGGCGATGTCTGCTGCCACTGCCAGCGGGCCTGAGACCAGTGCTGTGCTTTCGCCGGTTTCAACGTCCACCTCAATAATCGCGTTGTCTGCCATGTTGGAGATGTAGAGCGTGTCATCAGGCGCGAATGCCAGATTGTCGATGGCGGGTTTGACCTGCGCCACAATTGTCTTGGCGCCGGATGCCACATCCACACGGATGACTTCCCCGGCCTGCGTGTCGACCGCATAAAGCTCGTTCTTCGAGTTGAAGTTGACAGCAGCTGGTGTCTGGAAGCCGTCGGCAATAACTTCAAGGGTGCCCGCATCCACGTTGACCCGAGCGATCTGGCTCTTGAACCAGATTGGGCCGTAGAGATGTCCGTCAGGGCCAAAGTCGAATCCATTGAGGCCGCCCATGTCTTTCATGATGAGGCGAGGGTCTTCCTTGCCGGTGGGGTCCAGTTCCCACAGGGCGTCGCCTGCAAAGACCTGTGTCATGAACAGGCGGCCGTCATCCGTCCAGGCGAGTGAATTGGTACCCGGCAGTCCTTCGGCAAGTGTCAGCAGCTCACCTGCGGGTGTGCGGGCAAATACTTTTCCCTGCAGGAAAGCTGTCCAGGCAAGTGTCCCATCGGGGCCTTGTTCCACATCGTCGGCCATGCCGTCCGGGGCTGCTTCGGCCACAGTCACAGCACCGGTCTTGCGGTCGATTTCATAAAGGGTCGCGCCCACCACCGATCCTGCCAGCAGCCTGCCTTCTGGGGTGACCGTCAGGCCGTGAACACCGTGAAAGGGGGAGGGGCCGGTAAGCGGCTCCAGCGTCCAGCCATCTGCAAGTGTTGGTTCCGCATGAGCAGGCATTGCAAGAAGGCTGAAGGCAAGCGTTGTTGCCGCCGTAATATGTGAAAAGCGCATGTGTTGGATCCCCCCGGATGACTTTTTCTTAGGTGTTGTCGAACAGTCTACGCCAAATTGCCGGTTATGCGACTGGCATGATCTGCGAGGATGTCAGCTTCCTGCATGGTACGGGCGTGCAGGTTCATTTCTACGCCTTCCCACCTGGGGATGACGTGGAAATGGATGTGAAACACAGTCTGGCCTGCCGGTGCGCCTGAAAACTGGGCGCAGATGACGCCGTGTGGATCAAAGGTGGTGCGAACGGCATGCGCCACTTTGCGCGTGGTGCGGATCATTGCCTCTGCTGCGGCTTCGCTGAGATCAAACATGTTGACTGCTGGTTCGCGCGGGATCACCAGCGTGTGACCTTCGGCCATAGGCATGATGTCCATGAAGGCGAAAGTGTGCTCATCCTCATAGACCTTGTGAGCCGGTGCTTCGCCACGCAGAATTTTGGCGAAAATGTTGTTCTCGTCATAGGGCTTAGTGAGGCTCATGGCGGTGTCCTTAGTCCTGAGGAGTGTTTTGATCTGTCTTTTTGAAGGGCGCGTGATCCAGCAGCATGTCAGCATCTGCCGCGACGTGTTGCCGTTCGCTTGTAAGATAGTTGTCCACGGCATCGCGGAAGCTGGGATTGGGAATGTAGTGGGCTGAATAGGTGAGCTTTGGCACGTAGCCACGGGCCAGTTTGTGAGACCCCTGAGCACCCGCCTCAACACGCTTCAGCCCCCGCGACAGGGCAAAGTCGATTGCCTGATAGTAACAGACCTCAAAATGCAGGAAGTCATGATGCTCGGTGCATCCCCAGTACCGACCGAACAGTGTCTCTGAGCCGATCATGTTCATGGCGCCAGCTATGTACTGGCCATGCCGTTTGGCAAGAATGAGCAGCAGATCATCGGGCACGGCTTCACTAAGCATGGAGAAGCAGGTGCGGGTCAGATAGGGCGATCCCCATTTGCGACTGCCTGTGTCCATATAGAACCTGTAGAACGCGTCCCAATGGTCTTCGGTAATGTCTGCGCCGGTGACCCATTCAATTTCGATATCGTTTTCGACAGCTCGCGCGCGTTCCTTTTTCAGGTTTTTGCGTTTGCGCGACGCGAGCGCGCCGAGGAACCCGTCGAAATCTCCATAGCCGTCGTCTTCCCAGTGGAATTGCTGATCAGTGCGTTGCAGGAATCCGATGTCGCCCAGGTGGTTCCACTGATCTTCGGGAAGGAACGTCATGTGGCATGATGACAGATCCAGCTGATTGGTTATCTCAACAAGGGCGGCAGCAATCTGATCTTCGGTTTGCTGCATGTTCCGGCCAGGACGGGCCAGCAGTCGACGACCGGTGGCGGGTGTGAAGGGCACGGATACCTGGAGCTTGGGATAATATTGGCCGCCGGCGCGTTCCCATGCATCGGCCCATCCGTAATCAAATACGAACTCACCCTGTGAATGGCCTTTGAGGTATGCAGGCGCGCACCCAGCAATCTTGCCGTGCCCGTCTTCCACCAGCACGTGATACGGCTTCCAGCCGGTCTGGGCTGTGGCGGAACCGGACTCTTCAAGCGCCTTCAGGAATGCGTGTGAGAGAAACGGATTGTACGGAACATCGCCGCCCGGGTTCGCGCAGGCGTCCCACTGAGTAGCATCGATGCTGCTCATGCTTTCTGCTGCGCGTGCAATGATTTTTTCGGCGTCGCCCATGTGACCTCAGTCTAACTGCCCTAGGAGTACAAAGGAAAGTAGGGCAGCACTCACGGGCGGAAAGTTTCAAATATGATCTGGTCAGCATGAGCTGCTGCCGTGTCCCGATGGGTGTCCGTGCGGACAGTCCAGGTCAGGACCGGCAGGCCCAGGCGCCGTCTCAGGGCGACGGACCATTGTGGTAGCGCATTGATGTCAAAGCCGATGAAGTGCGGGCGGCTTTGTACATTGTAGAGCATATGGCGCAGGGCAAATCTCTGGGCCGGCGGCATTTGCAGGGCCGGGCCGCTTGAGTATCCGTAGGACAATTGTCCCCGGGTGATGTCCGGCGCATTGGCAGCGAACCATCCCATGGAGCGCGGGTTGAATGACATGACTGCGGCATGGTCGCGATAGCCCGAAAGAACCTCGGCGGTACGTTTTTCCAGTGGGCCTTCATGTCCTGATTTGATCTTCAGCTCGATAACCGGCACAACCTTGCCGCCTACCTGGTCCAGAAACTCACCCAGGGTCTGCATGCGGTCGGATGAGGCTTTGAACGCGATGGTTTTCAGTTCAGCCGATGTGCGCTTGAACACCGCACCGGTTTCTTCGGTCAACCGGTCGAGGGTGGCATCGTGAAACACCATTGCCTCGCCGTCCGCCGACAGCTGCAGGTCGCATTCAATTGCGTACTTGCCGTCGATCGCGGCTTGAAATGCCTTAGGCAGGTTTTCGACCACACCGTCTTCAAGGCCATGCAGCCCGCGATGGGCGACCGGAGTTGATGTAAGCCAGGAAAGATCGCGCGCCATATCAGCTGATCTCGAACACAGCATCGATTTCAACGGCGACATTGAAGGGGAGGTTGCTTGCCCCCAGGGCAAACCGTGCATGTTTCCCGGCGTCGCCAAACACATCGACCATCAAATCAGAGCAGCCGTTGATGACGGCCGGGTGCTGATCAAAATCAGGCGTTCCGTTCACGAAGCCGCCAAGTTTCACGCAACGCGTGACGCGATCAAGATCGCCGTCACATGCCTGCCGCAGGGCGGCGAGAATATTGATGCCGCACAAGCGCGCAGCCTTGACGGCGTCGTCCTGACTTACATCATCACCGACCTTGCCACGGTAGGGGAGACCGGAGGCGTCCACGGGCACCTGACCGGAAATGAAGACGAGAATTCCCGTCACCACGAATGGTACGTAGTTGGCGGCAGGCGCAGCTGGATCCGGCAGGTCGATTCCAAGTTCGCTCAGCCTGTTGTCAATCTTTCCAGCCATGTGTCTGTCTCCCGTGATGTCTTTATTTGCCACCCTTTTTGGCATGCCCGTGCAAATGGTTAAAGTGCGCGCCGAGGAACAATTGTCGAGAGTCCATGACTGACCCGTTTGCAAATTCACCTGTTGCCCATGGCATGTTCATGCCGGCGGAGTGGGAACCGCATGCGCGTTGCTGGATGCAATGGCCGCGCAGGGGTGACCTGTGGGGCCCCTACATGCCGCAGGCCATTGTGGCTTATGCCCATGTCGCGCGGACGATCTCCCGGTTTGAGCCGGTGACCATGATTGTGCATCCCGAAGATGTGGCAGAAGCGCGGTTTGCGTGTGGGACGAGTGTTGAGGTCGTTGCGCTGGAAACGGACGACAGCTGGGCACGAGACACCGGCCCGACCTTTGTCAAGGATCCGGCCCGAGGCGTGGCGGGCGTCCATTGGCAGTTCAATGGGTGGGGTGCCAAATACGCCCATGTTGAGCGAGACGCGCAAGTGGGTGGGGCAGTGTTGTCCCGGCTCGGCATGAAAAACTATCAGGCACCAGTTGTAATGGAGGGTGGCAGCTTCAGCGTCGATGGCTACGGCACATTGCTGACGACGGAACAGTGCCTGTTGAACGTCAACCGGAACCCGGAACTCCAACCACGTGAGATTGCCGAGATGCTGGCGATGTATCTGGGTGTGCGTCGCGTCCTGTGGCTTGGGGACGGCCTGGAAGGTGACGAAACGGATGGCCATGTGGACATGGTGGCCTGTTTCGCGGGGCGTGGACGGGTTCTTCTCAACACGCCCAAGCCCGGTGAGCCCAATCATGCCGCCATGCAGGATAATCTGCAGCGGCTTGCTGAGATGAAAGATGCCGGAGGTCGTGAGCTGGACGTGATCGCTGTGCCTCAACCGCAGCAGGCGCAGCATGACGACGGACGGATGATGCCACTGTCATACATCAACTTTTATATTGCCAACGGAGCCGTCATCGTTCCCGCCTTTGGTGATGTGGCGGATGATGAGGCAGCCAACATTATTGGTGCAGCCTTTCCCGGGCGTGAATGCGTTCAAGTGCCTGCGCTCGATATTGCGCGCGGCGGCGGCGTTATTCACTGCATCACACAGCAACAACCAGAAGGTGACCCAGTGCAAGAATAACGAGTGCTACTCGGCTGCGTGGAAGCTGCGCAATTGTGTTGGCTGCGGCGAGCGGCGGCGTTTGTCGTGGTACATCGCCACGTCAGCCATATGCATGATCTGCTCGGCTGAGGCATCGCTGTCATAAGGCGCAATCCCGAAACTGGCACTCACGGGAATGCGCTGATGGCTGATCATGGCTGTCGCACGATTGAGTTCTGCCTTCAGCTCGACAGCACGATGCCGGGCTGGGGCAAGATCGCCATTGACCATGAGGATAGCAAATTCATCGCCACCGGTACGGGCGAGATAGTCCGTATTGCGGACACGCGCTTTGAGAAAATCAGCGACGTGCTGCAGCATGGCGTCGCCGGCTGCATGGCCCAGCGTGTCATTGATGGGTTTGAAGCCATCCAGATCGATCACGACGAGCAAACCCTGCTCCTCGTGACGGCGAGCGTTGCCCAGGGCGCGCGTGATTGCGTCCTTGAACCCCCGGCGATTGAGCAGACCGGTGAGCTCGTCTGTCATGGACAGGGTTTCCAGTTGCTCGATACGTGACTGCTGCTCGGTGATGGTGCGCTGGGCTTCGGCTGCATATTTCAATGCGCGTTCAATAAGCTCGCGTGTTTCGCGGGTCATGTGCAAGGCCGGCTTGCTAACGCGGCTGATGAGACTCTCGGTATCGTCAGCCGACTTCATGCTTGGCATGGGCACGACGCCGTCCGAAGGTGTGAATGCGTGATACATCGCTTGTGTACTCCTGTTCACTGCGCCAACCGATACCCCATCGCTGGGAGGTATCTTTAGGTGTTGGGGCAGAAGGAGCAAGCTGCATGCCTGTTCATGTTAATCAAAATTGTCAGGCATTTCCTCATTTTTTGGCCCCATAGATTCACCACATTGGGTGGCAAGAGTTGCGTGGTCACCCGGCAAGTCGGCAGTTTTTGCCGGGTTAGGAATTTGCCCGCACTCGCGTTAGGTTACTGAAATGTTCAAGACACCCACTGATACAGCCTTCGCCGCCGCACTGGCCGGAATGTTTTTTTTGCTGCCGGCCCAACAAGCGGCTGCCGGCAACCTTGCGCCGCACCGTGCTGTCTATTCGATGAAAATGTTAGCCAGTGAAGGGGGCTCGGATATTGCCTCTGTGAGCGGCCGGCTGGTGCTCGAATGGCAGGGCTCGTCGTGCGATGGGTTTATCACCACGCAGCGCATCGTGAACCGGATGGGGAGCAAGCAGGGTAGCGACTTTGTAAGCGACTTCCGTGTCACGTCCTGGGAGAGCGGAGATGGTGATGAGTTCACCTTCTCCATGACTCATTTCATGAACGGAACGCCGGTTGAAGAAATTGAAGGATCTGCAGAGCGGCTGGATGGTGGCGGGCAGGTAACGCTTTCGAAGCCTGAAAAACGTGACATCCCATTGCCGTCTTCGATTGTGTTTCCCACCGAGCAGATCAAGGCGCTGATGGCGTCTGCGGAAGCGGGCAAGAAAGTACATTCGGCACCTGTCTTTGATGGGTCGGACACGGAACATCATTTTGATACGACGACGATCATCGGCAAGGCGGGCTCCGGTGCCCCCAAGGCTGATGAGGCTGAGCCAGGCAAGAGCCTGTCCTCGCTTGGCTATTGGCCGGTTCAGGTCAGCTATTTTGATCCGAATGATGTCACCGGGTTGCCGGACTATGAGGTCTCATTTCGGTTCTATGAGAACGGTGTCTCCACAGGGCTGATCATGGACTATGGAGATCTGACGATCGGTGCTGATCTGGTGGCGCTGGATATGCTGCCGCAGCCTGAGTGTTGAGGCACCGCCGCTAGCTGGGTTTTATGCCTCGTCCGCGATCAATGATTTCCTTGCCGAACTTTTCTCGCACTTTGTCGACGGCGCGTTCAGCAGCTGCGCGTCTGTTTGCTTCGGGGTCGAGCAGGTCGCCCATCTGCGTGCCGCCGGTGGCGGTGACAAGGTTGGCGGCTCCAATGCCGATAAGCCGATAGGCGGTTCCGTCGGTCTCGGGCTTCAGCAATTTTTGTCCGGCCCGATAGATGACATCTGCCAGTTGCGTTGGATCACTGAGCGTCAGATTGCGGGTCTTGGTCTTGAACTCCGCGGACTTGAGCTTCAAAGCCACCGTATGGCCTGCCAGGTCTGATGCCTTGCAGCGTCCGGCGACCTTGTCGCTGAGACGCCAGAGAATGCGCTCCAGATCATCATAGGACGTGATGTCTTCGTTGAAGGTGGTCTCAGCGCTGACGCTCTTCGTCTCACGGACAGGTTTGACGGTTCGCGTGTCGTCGCCCTTCGATAGGCGGGCGAGGCGCAGGCCCAGTTGACCATATGTGGCCATGAGGTCGCGCTCATCAGCTCGTTGGAGGTCGGCAATCATGGTGATGCCATTTGCCTCCAATTTGCGGCGCATGGCCTTGCCGACGCCCCATATCTTGCCGACCGGCAAAGCGGCGAGGGTGCTCATGGTTTCTTCGCGACCGATAATCGAAAAACCACGGGGCTTGTCGAAGTCCGACGATAGCTTGGCCAGAAATTTGTTGTGGCTCAGCCCCACAGAAACTGTGATGCCGATCTCGTCTTCGATGCGCTGCGCCAGCCGCATGAGCGTTTCAGCCGCACTCATGCGGTGCAGGCGCTCCGTGCCCGTGAGATCGAGGAAGGCCTCATCAATCGAAATGGGCTCGACCATCGGTGTGACATCGCGCATGAGCGCACGCACTTCTTTGCCTGCGGCTGCGTATTTATCCATCTGCGGTTTCACAACCGCGGCGTGGGGACAGGCCTTGAGGGCCTTGAACATGGGCATGGCAGACCCCACCCCATAGGTGCGTGCGATATAGCATGCCGTCGAAACCACGCCGCGGCGACCGCCACCGATGATGAGTGGCTTGTCGCGCAGGTCCGGATTGTCGCGTTTTTCAATCGCCGCATAGAACGCATCGCAATCTATGTGCGCAATTGTGAGATCAAGCAGCTCGCCATGTCTGGCCAGACGCGGCTTGCCGCACGACGTGCAACGGCGTGCGTCGTCACTGTTTGGTGCGTAGCAGTCTCTGCACAGGGCGGGCATTAGCGCGCCTCAATGGCAGCATCGGCTGGCCAAAGCCATGCGGCACCGCGGATACCACTTGAGGCGCCGTGCTGGTTCTTCAGGATGGGTGTGACAACCGTATCGGAGAACACATGATGCGGCAGGCGCTCCTCGATGGCGCCATACAGATGATCAAGCTCGCTGAGACCGCCGCCTAGAACGATGGCATGGGGGTCAACAATGTTGATGACGGTTGAAAGTGCCCGGGCCAGTCGGTCTGCATGTCTTTCCAGCGTGGATCGCGCTTCTGCGTGGCCAGCGTTTGCCTGCGCAACAATCTGCTCGGGTGCCAGCGTGTTGTGTGTTTCGCGGGCATGGTCAGCCGCCAGTGCCGGGCCGGAGCACCATGCTTCGACACATCCGTGCTTGCCGCAGTAGCAGGCAGGGCCTGGATGTTCCGCGTCATTCATCCATGCCAGAGGGGTATGACCCCATTCGCCTGCGATGGAGTTGGGGCCGGAGACCAGTTTGCCATCCATAACAAGGCCGCCGCCGACACCGGTTCCCAGGATGACGCCGAATACGGTCTGATGGCCGGCACCGGCGCCGTCACTTGCTTCAGACAAAGCAAAACAATCGGCATCGTTGGCGAGCCGTACACGTGGGCCAAAGCGTTGTTCAAGGTCGGCGAGGAGGGGATGACCGATGAGCCAGGTCGAGTTGGCGTTTTTTATAAGGCCCGTTTGCAACGACATGGCCCCCGGCATGCCGATGCCGACAGAACAGGGACGGCCGGCTTTGTCATCGAGCTGCGTCACAAGTGACGAGAGCATTTCGAGATTGGCTTCATAGTCCTTGGCGGGTGTTGGGACGCGCAGTCGCAGGACATCGCTTCCATCAGGCGCCATCAGCAGGGCTTCGGTCTTTGTGCCCCCTAGATCAATGCCAATGCGCATGGGTGTCGCCTCAGGCAGCTACATGCGCGCGGATTCGATCACTGATGTGGCTGGCCGTATGCTCCCAGTCTCCAGAGCTTATGTGATCGGCTTTGGGAGAAGGCACCAGTTTGCGAAGGCGAGGGTCCGCCACGAAATGTACCAGGTGGACATCATTGACCGCTTCATGCACGGACTGAAGGTTGTGGGGAATGTCGTCCAGAAAGAAAACCGGCCGCCCTCCCAGGCTTGCCAGCGACGACATCGCCGGGCCTTTCAGCCCACTGTTTGCCACCAGCGGATAAGGCATGCCGCTGTCTTCAAGTGACCTGGCGCGCGCGTCGCGTTGGGCAAAGGGAACGTTTGACAGAACAACAATGTCGGCTTCGTCTGACAGTCGAGCCAAGGCATCGGCTGCGCCGGCGACGGGTGCCAGCCGATGGGTCTCTTCCTCGAAAAAGCCGCCAAGGAGTTGTTTCATGTCAGCGGGCTCCACGACGATGCCGGTCTCGCGATGCTTCACATTGCCGGTAATGGCAAAGCTCTTGAGCGTAATCTCGTAGCCCTGCCGCTCCAGATAGCTCTCCAGGCCCGCCATGAACTGGAACAGGACCTCGTCCGCGTCCGTCACGATTAAGGGGCGGTCTTTGCTCAAGGAAAGGGCGGCGATCTGTTCTATGACAAACGGGTCAAGTGGCGTGGGTTCGGTCATGCAGACGTCCAGTCTTGGGTCATGGCGCGGCCTCCAAGGGCCTTGCGGGCAAGGGCGGGATCCTGATCGTGGCAGCCTTCTTCAGCGGTAAAGGCGAGCAGGAGTGTTTCGTTACCCAATAGATAATCCAGAATTGCCGCCTGTCCGTGTTTCTCAGCCACCATTTGCCGCAAATCATGGGGCTCGATCCCCGTCATCCGCAGAAACCCTTCAATGCGCTGGGAATCCTCCAACAGGAAGGTCAGCGCATGGAGGGCCAAAATCTGTGCATCTTCACTATTCAAAACGCCGTATTCCCTTGTTTTTGGGCCTGAATCCCTCGGTGAAACCTGCCTGCTTAAACAGTGCCTTAAACCTTTTAGCCCACAGTCGGCAAAGTTGAAGGGGAAGAGTGTCGCCAATTGGGGCGGGCCAATTCTCCGAAATCACAGATTTTGCCTGTTAAGGCACCGGGAGAGACCAGAATGTCGAAGCGCGTTTTGATCGTCGAGGACAATGAGCTGAACATGAAACTCTTTCATGATCTGCTTGATGCCCATGGGTATGAAACCCTGCAGACACGTGACGGCATGGAGGCGCTGGAGATTGCGCGCTCCGAACGCCCTGATCTCATCTTGATGGATATTCAGCTGCCGGAAGTGTCGGGCCTTGAGGTCACCAAGTGGCTCAAGGAAGACGACAGCCTCAAACAGATCCCTGTGGTGGCGGTTACGGCCTTTGCCATGAAGGGTGACGAGGAAAAGATCCGCCAGGGCGGCTGCGAAGCCTACATTGCCAAGCCGATTTCGGTGGCGCAGTTCATGGAGACCGTACAGCGGTTCCTAAACTAGGGCACGGTAACCGGGAGAGTAACTGATGACGGCACGTGTCCTGGTGGTTGATGACATCCCTGCGAATGTCAAACTGCTCGAAGCGAAACTGACTGCTGAGTATTTTGACGTATCAACGGCATTCAATGGTCGCGAAGCGCTTGAAGCTGCGACAACTGAAAAACCCGACATCATTCTTCTCGACGTCATGATGCCTGAGATGGACGGCTTTGAAGTTTGCCGTCGTCTCAAATCCATGCCGGAAACCCAGCATGTCCCCGTTATCATGGTGACAGCGCTTGATCAGCCTGCTGATCGCGTGACGGGGCTTGAAGCTGGCGCTGACGATTTTCTGACAAAACCCGTTGATGATATTGCGCTGATGGCGCGGGTGCGCAGCCTGGTGCGGCTCAAGCTCATGACAGATGAGCTGCGTATGCGCGAAACGACCAGTAACCAGTTGGGTCTTATGGATGAGGCTGAAGCTCTGCACAGAGCTGACGCCGCCATGGGCCGCATTCTGGTGGTTGAGGATCGTGAGACATCTGCTCGCCGTATTGCAGAAAGCCTGCGTGAGCAAAACCGTGTGACGATTGAAAGCGACGCCCGGGAGGCGTTGGTTCGTGTGAGTGGTGAGGATTATGACCTTGTGGTTGTCAGCCTCTCTCTTGAGCGGTCGGACGGGCTTCGCTTCTGCTCACATCTGCGGTCTGAGGAACGCACACGAAATACCCCCATACTCGCCATCGTTGAGAATGGCGATACGACACGTCTGGTGCGTGCCCTTGATATGGGCGTTAACGATTATCTAATGCGTCCGGTGGATCGCAATGAACTGACGGCCCGTGTCCGTACCCAGCTCAAGCGCAAGCGGTATCAGGATGTGCTGAGGCAGAACCTGCAGTTGAGCCTGGAAATGGCCATCACGGACCCGCTGACCAACCTGTACAACCGCCGCTATATGGAAAGCCATTTGAGCACGCTTGTGCAGCGGGCGGCTGACCGGGGCAAGGCGATCTCGTTGCTGATCGTTGATATCGACTTCTTCAAGGCCGTGAACGATACCCATGGTCATGATGTCGGCGATGATGTTCTGCGCGAGTTTGGTGAGCGCCTGGCGCGCAATGTGCGTGGAATTGACCTTGCTTGCCGGTATGGCGGGGAAGAATTCGTGGTCGTGATGCCTGATACGGATGTGGCATTTGCCAATACGGTGGCGGAGCGCCTGCGCAAGGGCATTGCAGACGAATCGTTCAATGTGGGCGGCGGTGTAGGGGCGCTCGATATCACGGCGTCTATCGGTGTGACGTCACTTCAAAGCCCAACAGAAAGCGTTGACCAGTTCCTCAAGCGGGCTGACCAGGCGCTGTATCGTGCGAAGCGCGAAGGTCGCAACCGGGTCGTTTCCGAAGCTGCCTGATCGGGCAAATTCTCCTTCCCTTTAATCCAGACAGTGATGCATCGGCTTTTGTGGCAGGTGCCTCTCAACAACTCCGCACACCCATGTGTGGAAAAAATGTGGATAGCAACGCGTTTGCATGAGGAAAGATGGTTAACGTCATAATACTTTTGCAGTTTTCGTTCCGAAGCATCCATTAAATACTTGCCAGTTTACGGACGGCTGATAGGTTTTTGGTGCTGGTGTCTTTTTGGGGGAGATGCTGGCAATAGCGCCTTGGGACTGCGAGTGGGGATTTGCAGGACCGGTGCCGGACGAGGGTCAGGTATCTGATATCCAACCCGGCAAATGGCTGCTGAAAACGGGGGGCGTTGCCTTTTTTGTGAGGGGATCGCCGTTCCGAGCTCCTGTTTCGATCAGGCTGCCGCATCGCCAGATCACATGAAGCAGGAAGGCTGATGGATCGTAGGTTTTCGGGGTTGAATAGGCCTCTTTTGGGCCCGGAAAATTCACTATCGGCTTTAACGCTCGTCACCGTGGCATTCGCCGGGCACCAGCCGCATCTGGTCCGGCACTTGCGGTGGACTTACCGGTCGGGGACAGGTCTTTGACCATCCCCGACCGCCCGGTTTCTGAGGAACCTACTTCAAGTGTTTGAATTTTAACGACAAAAACGCCGCCGCGATTGCTCGCGACGGCGTTTTGTGTTCGTTCCGGTCTTCGGCCGCTGGAGAAACGTCCCGCGGTTTGGACTACTTGATTTTTGCTTCCTTGAACTCGACGTGCTTGCGCACGACGGGGTCATACTTTTTCACAACCATCTTTTCGGTCATGGTGCGCGCGTTCTTTTTGGCGACGTAGAAGTAGCCGGTGTCCGCGGTGCTCTGAAGCTTGATCTTGATCGTTGTTGGCTTAGCCATTGGCCAGGTCCTGCAGAAGAATTGTGGGGCCCGAAATCCTCCAAAGAGGCGGGCGAAGCGCGCAACCTACTGATCATGCTGCTGGTGTCAAGTTTGTTGCGCTGAAAGTGGACCAAAACCTTACGTATCGCGGGCATCTGGCGGCAAAGCGGGGCCGGCTGTGCGGCGTCTCCAGAGCGTCAGAACGAGACCGAATCCGGCGATTGCGGCCAGCGAGATGGTAAGGCCGTTAGGGTCATTGATGTCCATGGCAGTCCCTCCGGCGATGGGGCCCACGAGAGCGCCGAGGGAGTACATGACCACGAAGGCGGCATTCGCCGCGGCGAGGTCAGCGCCGGTGAAGCGCTGCCCCAGAAGGGCGAGCCCCACCGTGTACATGCCAACCACCACGCCTCCATAGATGAACAGGATGGGGTAAAGGACCCAGGGTTGTCCGGCAGCCAGAGGCAACAGTGTTGGGCCGATAACGCCGACTGCCGCGCAGCCCGCCAGCACATGGCGGCGGTCAAACCGGTCTGCCAGGTACCCGATGGGCACCTGCATGGCGACATTCCCGGCTGCAAAGATACTCAGCACAAGGGCTGCCACGGTCTCTGTTGCGCCGGTGCGGATCGAATAGACCGGTAGCAGGTTGAACACCTGCGTTTCGATGGCGCCATAGGCCAGGGCGGCAAAAGTGGCAGCCGGTGCGACAAGAATGAACGACATGAAGCTCTGCGACGGCTTTTCATGGATGTTGGGCATCAGGCCGCGCGCCAGCTGCAGGGGCAGAATGGCGATGAGCGTCATGCCGGCGGTGATCATGAAGGGCAGGGAGCCTTCCGTGCCGACTGCAAGCAGGATGACAGGACCCAACGCGAATGACCCGGCGAAAACGGTCGCGTAGAGGCCAATGATGCGGCCTCTGGTTCTGTCCTCGGCAATCTGGTTGATCCAGATTTCGCTGACGATGAACAGGCCAGCCAGTGACGCGGATGTCAGGAAGCGCAGGGGGAACCAGACCCAGATATTGGGAAAGGCCACATATCCCATAATGCCGACTGAGGCGGCGACGGCGCACAACAGCAGGAACGGCATCATATCTATGTGCCGAAGGATACGCGGTACCAGCGGCGTAAAAATGAGATGCGAGAGACCAACCATGGCGGTGTTGAGACCGATCATGGTGGCGGTCGCCCCCATCGAGTCCATGCGCAGGGCAAGCAGCGGCAGTGTCGCTCCCAGTCCAATGCCCACAGCGCCGATGCAGCCAAGGGCGGCCAGGATGGACCGTCTGCGCTCATCGTCGGTCAGGTTGTGGGTGGCGCTCGAGCTGGTCTGAACGTCCGTCAATGATCAGCCCTCGTATGACAGGATGGGGGTGCCTGAGCGGTAGCGCCAGAACGCGACCGGTCCTTCGAGGCTGTTTTTTTCCGTGCGCTCCGAGATTTCCTTCAGGACGAACTCCGTCACGTCGATGATGGGAAGCGTCTTGGCGTGGTTCAGTGGATACCAGTCCAGATCCAGCAACTCGCCGGACCCTTTGAGTTCTCCGGATACATTGGCGTTGTGCGCTGTAAAGAACCTGGCGTGAAACCGAATGGGGCTTTCTGCGGGCGTGATGGCGCGCGCGAGGAGTCGAAGCTTTTTTGCGTCAGGTACCAGGCCCTGATCGCGGAATTGTCCCCATGTACCTTGCACAGGTACGCCGATGTCTCCGGGGCAGGCCAGAAGAAGGCCGGTCTCCTCAAAGGTCTCGCGGATGGCGGCAGCCTCCAGCGCCTGTTTGGCGGGTGATGCCTGGCTTGTCACGGATTGTGCGGTTGTCACGCGCTTGTCGTCTGCGTCGAGTTTGCCGCCGGGAAAGACGAATGCATCTGGAATGAAGGCGTGGCGTGAATGGCGGCGGCCCATGAGGACTTCGGGGCCATCGGATGCATCGCGCAGCAGGACGAGGCTGGCGGCGTCCCGGGGCTTAACAGCACTCATACTTTGATCTTGTCCTGAATGGGCTTGGCGCCGCGAAAATAGACAAACGGCACAGGTCGCTTGGCTGCATCCTTTGGCGCCTGCAGGCGGGATTCAATCTCGGCAATGACCATGCGGGTGATATTGGGAAGGTCCACGTCACGGGCCTCGTCAACAGTGAGCCAGTGCAGGTCGAGCAACTCTCCGGATGCACCGGCAGTGTCGTGCATGTCGCTCAGAATGGTTGAGGCATCGCCCATGAAGAAGCGGGTATCAAATCGACGGTTGCGGTAAGGCGGTGTGATGGCGCGAGCGACCATGTCGAATTTCGACAGGTCGGGCAGGGCGCCCTGCTGGAAGTAGGCGTGCCAGTCCGCGTGGCGTGATTTTGGGGCGCTGCCTGAATTGGGGGCACCGACCACAAGGCCTGTCTCTTCGAAGGTCTCGCGCACGGCAGCCAGTGCATAAGAGCGGGCACGGGCGAGTGACGGCGTGCCGCGCATGCGATCCATCAGCTGACGCTGAACGGTACTGGTCAGGTCTTTGGCGGGTTTGATCCGGCTGTCGGCAATGTCTACGCGTCCCCCGGGGAACACATATTTGTTGGGCATGAATTTGTGGCTGGCGGCACGCTTGCCCATAAGAATGCGCGGTGCGTTGTCGTCATGGCGCACAAGGATCAATGTGGCTGCATCTTTGGGCCGTACGGCTGGCATCTTTTCTTCGCGATACTCGCTGGGCCGCATATAGGCAGGATCGAACGGGCCACCCTTTTTAGGTGCGGCCTGCGTGGTCGATTTTGGTGTCTTTTGATTTTTTGTCATGGCGAGGGACGATGCCTCGCATTGTCAGGTCTGTCTAGGACTTGAAATCAGCTGCTGCCTGTGCGCACCCCTGAGGCATCAGCTGGCTCTTCATCATATTCAAAGCCGTGCATGCGAAAGGCCCATTGCAGGCCGACCAGAGCGCCTTTGATGGGCGGAAGCAAAGCCATGCACATGATGAGCGTTACCGGCAGCCATATTGCCATGTGGATCCACAAGGCCGGCTCCCAGATTCGTTCCACCAGGATCATCAGTGGAATGATGATGTGGCCAGACACAAAGATGGTGAAATAGGGTGGCGCGTCATCTGCGCGATGGTGATGCAGTTCCTGACCGCAGGACTCGCAGGAATCAACAACCTTCAAATAGGCACTAAAAAGCGCGCCTTTGCCGCATTTCGGGCATTTGTGTCTCAGGCCCTTCGTCATCGCCGGCCAGACGGGACGTGCTGTCGGGCCTACAGACGTTACTGGCGTGACCAGGGTGGGGTCTGTGCCGGGCGATGCAATCGGGGCTGTTGTTTCCACTGTCATGACACCCAAGGTGATCTGTAGGGGCTTGGGTCTCAAGGTGTCCGATTGCCGCACAGCCTGCCAAACGGTCGCAGGTTACTTGCGGCGGGACGACGATTTCTTTTTGCCGGACCGGGGCAATTTGGGGCGTCGAGACGGATTTGAACGACCGTGGCGTCCACCGGCTTCCGCGCGCGCATTCTGTCGGTCCTTGCGCGCATGTTTTTGCTCAGCTGGGGCTGCCTTGCGGCCACCGGCAATCATCTCAAAACGCATGCCACCTTTCAGCGGGGCTACTTCTTCAAGGCGAACGGTCACGTCGTCGCCAAGCCTGAACATCATGCCGGTCCGCTCGCCAATGAGCGCATGAAGGCTTTCGGAGTGATGGTAGTAATCGCCATTCAGTGAGGAGATGAGCACCAGGCCGTCCGCGCCGGTTTCGTTCAGGCGAACAAACAAACCAAAGCGGGTGACGCCGGAGATGCGGCCTTCAAACTCAGCGCCAACCCGGTTTGAAAGGAACTGCGCAAGATAGCGGTCCTTGCTTGCGCGTTCTGCTGCCATGGCGCGCCGCTCAGTGGACGAGATATGTTCAGCGATTTGAGCAAGGGTCTTTTCTTCTTCGTCGGTCAGCCCGTCCTTTTCCACATTCGGTGTGAGCCCAAGGGCGCGTATGAGCGATCGGTGGACCAGAAGGTCAGCATACCGACGAATGGGTGATGTAAAGTGCGCATAGCGCTGAAGGTTTAGCCCGAAGTGTCCCAGGTTTTCCGGATTGTATTCCGCCTGGGCCATGGACCGCAGGACCACCTCGCTCACCATGTCTGATGTTTCGGTATCTGCGGCGCTTGCAAGAATGCGGTTGAGATGGCCGGGCTTGATCACAGCACCACGGGGAATGGACATATCCAGGGTTTGCAGAAACTCGGCAAGCGCTGTCAGTTTTTCAGGCGAGGGCGCGTCGTGGATGCGATAGACGACCGGTGCCTTCTTGCTCTCCAGGGTTTCTGCGGCGCAGACATTTGCAGCGATCATGAACGCCTCAATGAGGCGCATGCTGTCCAGCCGCTCCACTTCGCGAATTTGTGCGATGTGGCCATCGGGGCCCATTTCAATTTTGCGTTCCGGCAAATCAAGAGCGAGTGGCGCTCGTTTTTCCTGCGCACGGGTGATGGCTTCGTAGGCGTTATAGAGGGGCACAATGACGTTTTGTGTCAGTGCATCGGGGACATCGGACTCAACATCTGACGTCAGGCCGTCATAGGCCTGCTGTGCCTGTTGATACGAGAGCTTGGCAGCCGAGCGCATGATGGCGCGCATGAACTCGTGGTTCTTCTTGTTGCCGTGCTTGTCGAACACCATGCGAACCGCAATGCAGGGGCGGTCTTCACCCTCAACGAGGGAACACAGATTGTTCGAGATGCGCTCCGGCAACATAGGGATGACGCGATCAGGAAAGTAGGCGGAGTTGCCGCGTTTCTGCGCGTCGCGATCAAGAGCAGACCCTGGGCGCACATAGCCCGCGACGTCTGCGATGGCGACAATGACTTCAAAGCCGCCCTTGTTGTTCTGGTCGTCGCTGGGTGTGGCCCACACCGCATCGTCGTGGTCGCGCGCGTCTGCCGGGTCGATGGTGATGAGCGGGATGTCGCGCAGGTCGGTTCGTCCGCGCGCATTGGCAGGTTTGGCAGCCTGGGCTTCAGCAAGGGCTGCCGGGTCAAAGTCGATGGGGATGCCCTGTTCGTGCACCGCGATGAGACTTATGGCGTGGGTGCCTTCGAGGGGGCCAAGCGACTTGATGACCTTGGCTGCCCTTGGACCATATTGCCGCCCGGACAGGACTTCTGCTTCGACCAGTTCCTCTGGTTTGGCATCTGCTACATCACTTGACGCGATCCGGTAGTCATTGCGTTCGCGCTTGTCGACAGGCTCTAGCGTCCAGTCCTTGCCGGGGCCGGAGCGCAGGACACCAATGATAGTCTTTGCGCCATCACCCAGTTTCTTGATGACGCGGGCTTCGTAGTCGAAGTCTTCTGTCGCCTTGTTGAGGCGGGCGAGCACCCGGTCTCCGATACCAAAACTGCCGGGGTCCTTGTGACCGGAGGGCGCCAGCACAATGGTTGGCGGTTCGGTTTCGGCGGTCCAGTTGGCAGGTTTTGCAGTCAGCTCGCCGTCGGTATCACGGTCCACAATGTCGATGACGCCAACCGGTGGAAGTTCGCCCACGCGGGTGAATTTCTTGTTGGACGCTTTTTCAAGAAGGCCTTCTTCTTCCATCTGCCGCAGCAGGCCTTTCAGGGCTACGCGCTGAGGGCCCTGAATGCGGAAGGCGCGAGCGATTTCACGTTTGCCCGGCGTTCCCTGATAGGTTGCCATGAACTCAAGGACCTGATCCTTGGTCGGTAAAAAATTCGCAGACGCAGCTTTAGCTTTGCCGCGTTTTGCAGGTTTTTTCCGGGGGCGAGGGCTATTGGGTTTTTTTGCCACTTAGGAATCGTCTGACGACGTATCGGCTGTTTCATCAGCCTTTGGTGACGCGGTCTTGGCCTTCGTTTTGGCTTTGGTCTTGGTTTTGGCTTTAGCCTTTGTTTTTGCCTTGGCTTTGGTTTTTGCCTTTGCCTTCGTTTTGGTTTTCGCCTTGCTCTTGGCTTTCGTTTTCGCCTTGGGCTTTTTCTTGCCGGACTTGGCAGCTTTTTCCGCCACAAGTTCGACCGCACGCTCAAGCGTCAGGTCATCAAGGTCGATGCTTTTGGGCAGCGTCGCATTGATCTTGGCGTGCTTGATGTAGGCGCCATAACGACCATCGAGAACCTGCACTGGTCCATCATCGTCCGGGTGCTTGCCGAGATCCTTGAGAATTTTCGCCTGGTTGCGGCCACCGCCACGCTGGGCCTTTTGGGCGATGGCATCTACCGCGCGGTTGATGCCGACGTCGAACACTTCTTCGATGCTATCCAGGTTCGCGTATTTGCCATCGTGCAGCACGAACGGGCCGTAGCGGCCCAGTCCGGCAGTGATCATCTTGCCGGACTCAGGATGCAAGCCGACTTCGCGGGGCAGGGACAGCAGCTTGAGCGCGTAGTCGAAATCGACGTCGCCCTTGTCCATGCCCTTGGGGATGCCCGAGCGCTTGGGCTTTTCGTTTTCTTCGGTCTTCTCGCCCAGCTGAATGTAGGGGCCAAACCGGCCGCTCTTGAGCGTGACCGCCATTCCAGTCTCGGGATCGGTGCCGAGCTCCTTGTCGCCACCTGCCGCATCCTGCGCACTGTCGCCGGCCATCGGCCGCGTAAACTTGCACTCGGGATAGTTGGAGCAGCCGATGAAGGCGCCGAACCGGCCGGTCTTGATCGACAGCTGGCCAGCACCGCAGGTGGGGCAAAGGCGTGGATCCGAGCCGTCGCCCTTGTCTGGGAACACATGATGTCCCAGCACGTCATTCAGCGTGTCGAGCACTTCGGTAATGCGCAGCTCTTTGGTGTCGTCTACAGCGGCTATGAAATCGCGCCAGAAATCCTTCAGGACTTCGCGCCAGTCCAGCTCGCCGGCGGAGATTGAATCGAGCTGCTGTTCGAGGCCAGCTGTGAAGTCGTACTGGACATACCGATTGAAGAACTTTTCAAGAAACGCTGTAACAACGCGGCCTTTGTCTTCGGGAATGAACCGATTGCGGTCCATGTGCACGTATTCGCGGTCCCTCAGAGTACTGAGAGTGGACGCATATGTAGACGGACGGCCAATGCCGAGTTCTTCCATCCGGCGCACCAGGGATGCTTCGGTGAAGCGGGGTGGGGGCTCGGTGAAGTGCTGGTCAGCGTTGACGGCGATCGTCTTTGGTTTTTCGCCTTCGGTCAGTTTGGGCAAACGGTTGCTGTCTTCGTCGCCGTCTGAATCATCCACGCCTTCCTGGTAAAGGGTCAGGAAGCCGTCAAAGGTGAGGACCGAGCCGTTGGCGCGCATGCCAACAGTGCCGTCTTCGTTCGTCATCTCCACCGTCGTGCGCTGGAAGGCAGCGCTCTCCATCTGGCTGGCGATGGCGCGCTTCCAGATCAACTCATAAAGCTTGAGTTGCTCGTCACTAACAAATGTGCGGATGTCTTGGGGCGTCCTTGCCAGGTCGGTCGGGCGGATCGCCTCATGCGCCTCCTGTGCGTTCTTTGCCTTGGTCCGGTAGATACGGGGGCTACCGGGCAGGTAGTTGGCGCCGAACTGGGCCGCGATGGCATCGCGTGCATCGTCGATGGCTTCCGGCGTCATCTGCACGCCGTCGGTTCGCATATATGTAATGAGACCAACCGTCTCGCCGCCAATGTCTTCACCTTCATACAGCCGCTGGGCCACCTGCATTGTTCGCGAGGCATTGAAGCCCAGTTTGCGGGATGCTTCTTGTTGCAGCGTGGATGTGGTGAAGGGCGCCGGCGGATTCCGCTTTGCGGGCTTGGCTTCAACAGAGGCCACAGTAAGAAGTGAGTTTTTGACAGCTGCTTCGGCTTCGCGGGCCAGCGTTTCGTTGGCCAGATCGAATTTGTCGAGCTTCTTGCCGTTGAAGTTGGTCAGGCGGGCGTTGAACGCTTCACCGCTTTCATTGATCATATCTGCGGCGATTGACCAGTATTCCTGTGGCTTGAACTGATCGATTTCCATCTCGCGGGATACGATCAGACGCAGGGCCACGGATTGTACACGTCCAGCGGATCGGGAGCCGGGCAGCTTGCGCCACAGGACAGGCGACAGGTTGAAGCCCACCAGGTAGTCGAGTGCGCGGCGGGCTTTGTAAGCCTCGACGAGGTCGTTATCCAGCTCACGGCCATTTTCCATGGCTTCAAGAATCGACTTCTTGGTGACCGCGTTGAAGACGACGCGCTCCACCGGCATGTCCTTGAGCACTTTTTTCTGCTTGAGCATGTCAAGCACGTGCCAGGAGATGGCCTCACCCTCGCGGTCGGGGTCGGTCGCCAGAATCAGCTTGTCGGCGCCTTTGACGGCGGTTTCGATGGCCCGGATCTGTTTCTTTGAGCTGGGAGAGACCTCCCACTTCATATCGAAGTCGTGCTCCGGGTCCACGGAGCCGTCTTTGGGCGGTAGATCACGCACATGACCGTATGAAGCCAAGACAGTGAAATCCTTGCCCAGGTACTTGTTTATGGTCTTGGCCTTGGCCGGGGATTCTACGATTACGACGTTATTGACCACGCAAACCTCAAACTCGGGTCGGCGCGAATGCGCCGGTATTGGGGATGGAGTCCCGCTTATCTCTTAGGATGTGGGGCTCCGATTCGTCGCGACAACATGGTGTTGTAAGTGGCGAGGTGTCAAATAGAGGTGTTACGCAAGCGGACCATTTACCAAAAAACAATGGTAGAACCGCAAATATGCGTAGTAACAGTCATTAAAAAGTTGCATAACCTGTACTACACGCTAAACGTGTGTTGTCATATGTCGTATGACCGCCTTACTTATACCCCTAGGTTGTAGTGGGATATTCAGGCTACGGTCTGGGGGACATTGGCTTATTGCGGCCATTAGGATTAAGAAAAAGAATGGGTGAAGCCTTGAACGATAACTCAGAAATCAGTGTCGGCGACGATCAGCAGCAGACCGCAGCCTATGTCTTTGACATGCTGATAGGTCTTAGTTCTGCTGCCCGGCAGACGGATTTGACGTTCCTGGCCTATTTGCTGGAAATGGCCGGAAGCGAAGCCTCCCGCGTCGCTGAGGGCAAAAACTCAAAGGGCAAATCAGCCCCCAGTCCGCGTGCGAAACGCGCTGCGCGCTAGATATCACTCTATTTTCAGTTGGCTGAGACGCCGCCTCCGGGGTGGCGCGTTGCTTGCCCACTAATCTCCAATTCCAGAACTGCGGCTGATACAGCGGCAATGTGAATGCCGCTAAGGCGTGCAAGATCATCGATCTGGATTGGCGTGGGACTCAACAATTCCAAAACAGTGCTGGAGATGGTTTTCGGATCGAGGTCCGTGACGTCGTCCGTATTTGGACTTGTCGCCTGTTCTTGTTCAATTCTGCCAAACGGGAAAGTGGGACTGCCAGGGTCGCTGAACTGGGATTCAATACCTTCAAGAACATCCTCCGGGGTCTGAACAAGCGTTGCGCCGTTGCGGAGCAGCCCATTGGTGCCCTGTGCCCGCTGGTCGAGCGGGGAACCGGGGACAGCAAAAACCTCTCGGCCTTGTTCAAGGGCAAAGCGGGCGGTGATGAGCGAGCCGGATCTTGCCGCGGCTTCTATGACAACCACCCCTGCAGACATGCCTGAAATCAGTCGGTTTCGGCGAGGAAAGAACCGCGCGATCGGCTCTGCATCGAACGGCATTTCGGATATGACGGCGCCGAGCTCGGAGATCTGGTGGTACAGATCGGTGTTTTCTTTTGGATAGATCCGATTGATGCCACCGGCCGTGACCGCGACGGTCCCGGTATCCAGGCTGGCCTTGTGCGCATGGGTGTCTACCCCACGCGCAAGACCTGACGCGATGGTTACGCCATGCCGCCCCAGGCCTTGGGCCATGAGGTCTGCCATCTTTCGGCCGGATGCAGACGCGTTGCGTGCCCCGACAATGCCAATTGTTCTGGGGGAGGCAATTGAGGCATCGCCCATGACTGTCAAAAAGGGAGGCGGCGACTCCACCTGAGCCAGTAGCGGCGGGTAGCCAGCCTGGCCGATAGCGACGGGTTTTGCCCCGTACCGGTTAATCTGTTCCAGCTCATGGGCAGCGTCGCTCTCAGTAGCCAGCTTTACCGTTCGCCGACGTCCACGACCGGCGAGCTCGGGCAGGGCCTGAAGGGCCTCTGCCGCGCTGCCGTATTTGGACAGCAGGCCCCAAAACGTATGTGCCCCAATATTCTGTGAACGGATTAAACGCAGCCAGTCAACGAGCTCGGGGGTGTTCTGCGGCGTCTGCCAAGGTGCCCCGATGCTCATGATTGCGTTACGCCTCTTCTGCAGTCTTCTTCTTGGCACCTATGCGAGGTTCTTCTCCGGCAAGGATGCGTTGGATGTTGTCCTTGTGGCGGATGAAAATCAGCACGGCGTAGAAGACGGCGAACGGGATGATCAGCCAATAATCCGCATACCAGAAATAGGCTGGGGCCAATGCCGCAGCCACCAGAGCGGACAATGAAGAGATGCGTGTCACAGCAGCCGTGACCAACCAGGTGGCACAGGCCGCAAGCCCGATGGGGAAGCTAAGGGCGAGGGTAAGACCAAGGAATGTGGCAACACCCTTGCCACCCTTGAAGCCGAGCCAGACGGGGAAGATGTGTCCGACAAAGGCGGCTGTGCCTGCCAGAACGGCCATGGTGTCGCCTGCGACATAGCGGGCAATGAGGACTGCGATGGCACCCTTTGCACCATCTGCAACAAGCGTGGCCGCGGCTACCCAGCGATTGCCGGTCCGCAGAACATTTGTTGCGCCGATATTGCCCGAGCCGACAGACCGGATGTCGCCTAACCCGGCCATGCGGGTGAACACCAGCCCAAACGGAATGGATCCAAGGAGATAACCGAAGGCCAGCGCCATGGCGTAGTAGGGGGCTGAGTACTCGATGGAGATTGGGTCAATAAGCATCAGACGGGTCCCCTGGCATGCGTCGGGTGCATGCTGTTTTGTTTATGCCTCGAATACGCTTTTGCCAGCGACGATGGTGCGAATGGCACGTCCCTGAAAGCGCCGATCTTCATGGGCAGTGTTCTTGGATTTTGATCTCAGCGCATCGGCCTCGACAACCCAGGGCTTGCCCAGATCGATTAATACCATATCAGCAGCAGCACCGGACTTCAGATGTCCGGATGGAAGACCTAGAATGTCGGCAGGCTTTGACGTGATCGTGGCCAGCGCATCCGCCAGCGAGATTTCTTCGTTGTGCACCCGTTCCAGCAGAACCGGTAGGAGGGTTTCCAGCCCGACGGCGCCATACGCTGCCTCAGCAAACGGGCGTCGCTTGGCGTCAGTGTCCTGTGGATCGTGGCCAGATACCACGACGTCAATCGTGCCATCGATCAAGCCTGCAAGCAGGGCCTGACGATCGCTTTCGTCGCGCAGGGGCGGGGAGAGTTTGAAGAAGGTTCGATATTCGCCAATGTCTGTTTCGTTAAGCGACAGATGGTCTGCACTCACACCGCAGGTGACGGGCAAGCCTTCTGCCTTGGCCTTACGCATCACATCGACAGTTTCAGCGCATGATACCTGGCTGACGTGGTAGCGCCCGCCGGTCAGCGCCACGAGGCGAAGGTCGCGTTCCACGATAATGGTTTCAGCTTCCGCCGGAATGCCTGCTAGGCCAAGGCGGGTTGATAGCTCGCCTTCATTCATGACGCCGGATGCTGCTAGGGACGGGTCTTCGGCGTGCTGAACGATGAGACCGTCAAACAGTTTGGAATAGGTGAGGGCGCGTCTGAGCAACTGCGCATCCATGACCGGGCGGATGCCATCGGTATAGGCAATGGCGCCTGCATCCTTGAGAAGGCCGAACTCGGTCATCTCTGAACCTGCAAGACCTTTGGTCAGGGCGGCCATGATCTCGATGTTGACGCTGGCAGTATCGCGGGCCCGGCGCATCACGAAGTCAACAATGGCAGCATCGTCCACCACAGGGTTCGTGTTGGGCATCACCACCATGGTTGTGACGCCCCCCGCAGCGGCGGCACCACTTGCTGTTGCCAACGTCTCACGATGCTCCTCGCCGGGTTCACCGGTGAAGACGCGCATGTCGATGAGGCCCGGAGCCAGTACATGTCCACCGCAATCGATTGTCTCAAGGCCAGCCGGAGCGCCATGCGCGAACAGGTGGCTGCCGAAATCCAGGATGTGCCCATTCTCAACGAGCACCGCACCCTGGGTATCAAGGCCAGAGGCAGGGTCGACCAGGCGCGCGTTTATGTAGGCAGTGGACATGTGGTTCTTCGGGTCCGGTTTCTTCGTGCTACTGGTTCGGCAAATGGCGGGAGAGGGCGTCGAGCACGGCCATGCGGACGGCGACACCCATCTCCACCTGCTCGCGAATGAGACTGCGGTCTACGTCGTCTGCAACAAGACTATCGATCTCCACGCCGCGGTTCATTGGCCCAGGGTGCATGACCAGCGCCTCTGGCTTGGCGTAGGCGAGCTTTTCGTAATCGAGGCCATAGAGGTGGAAGTATTCGCGGGTCGAGGGAATGAACGATCCGGTCATGCGCTCCATTTGAATGCGGAGCATCATCACCACGTCACACCCTTCAAGACCTTCACGCATGGATGTGAAGGCGGTCGCACCCAGAGCTTCAATCCCGCCGGGCATCAGCGTAGGTGGTCCGATGACCCGGACGCTGGCGCCAAGCGCTGTCAGCAGATGAATGTTGGAGCGCGCTACGCGGCTGTGAAGGATGTCGCCACACACAGCGATGCGCAGACCTTCGATGCGGCCAAGGCGGCGGCGGATCGTCAAGGCGTCGAGAAGTGCCTGCGTTGGATGTTCATGGGTACCGTCACCGGCATTGACCACGCCGCAGCCGACCTTTTGAGACAGCAACGCCACGGCACCGGAGTCCGGATGGCGCACCACCAGCAGATCAGGGCGCATGGCATTGAGCGTCATCGCCGTGTCGATCAGCGACTCGCCTTTTTTGATGGCGGAGGTCGAGACCGACATGTTCATGACGTCGGCCCCCAGTCGCTTGCCAGCCAGTTCAAACGAACTCTGCGTGCGGGTGGAGGCTTCAAAGAAGAGATTGATTTGCGTGCGGCCGCGCAGGCTTGAAGACTTTTTGTCGACCTGACGGTTCTGGTCGACATAATCGTCGGCCAGGTCAAGAAGTGTATTTATGTCTTGAAAAGATAGGCCCTGTATCCCCAGCAAATGACGGTGGGGGAAGGTCGCCTCGGGGCGGTCTTGATTTCGATCTGGGAGCGCGTTCATCGAAAGCGGAGTTTATAGATATTGCGGAGAGATACTGCAAGTATCGCAATGCGCGATCTCAACCCAGCAGCCATATCATTGCCGGCATGGTTACCATGGCCGCCAGAGTGGACGCGGTGATGAGGCTGGCCATGAGCGGGGCATCGCCACCAAGCTGACGCGCCAGGACATATGACGCTGTGGCACCAGGCACTGCACCACACAGGATGGCCACCATGCGGGCCACGCCATCCACACCAAAAACCCAGCACCAGCCAGCCATAAGCAAAGGCATTGCGATCAGGCGCAGGGTCGTGGTGAAAGCAATGGGCACCCGTTGAGTGGAAAGCCGCGACAGGTCCAGTCCGGCGCCCACGGCCAACAGGCCCAGGGCCAGCGCTGCCCGGCCAAGAATATCAACAGCACTCAAAACCGGTGCCCACAATCCGATGCCGGACGCATTGAGAAAAATCCCCACGGCACAGGCGATGACCAGCGGGTTGCGGATAAGCAACTTGCCCAGCAGGCGGAAGCTGGCGGGATCATCGCCTGCGTAGCGCATGAGAATGAACACACACAAGACATTGACGGTGGGCACGAGCACACCGATGCCGACGGCAGCCAAAGCCAGTCCCTCTGTGCCAAAGAGGGCAAAGCTGGCCGCGAGACCGACGAAGCTGTTCCAGCGGGTCGCGCCCTGAAAGATGCTTGTGAAGGCCGGTCCGCTTTGCCCCATGGGGCCGGAGATGACCGGACGCAGGGCAATCAGGATCAGGGACATGGTGAACAGGCCGGCAAACAGGGCTGCAGCCATGTTGGGCACAGGAATGTTGGAAAAGTCGGCGGCGACGAGAGAATGGACCAGCAATGACGGAAACAGGATGAAGTACGTCACCCGGTCCAGCGGAACCCAGAACTCTTCACCGGGGAAACCGATGCGCTTGACGTAGGCACCCAGAGCAATCACCAGGAAGACCGGGATAAGAGCATAAATGGTTTGGATCATGGGCGCGCGGGAGCCTTTTTGGGAAGCTGTCGGCCAGAATTGCGCGCAGCCTAGATTCGGCCCTCTTTTCGGGGCCGTGTGGGATCATCTTCGACTTTCAGTCATAGGTGAAATCCATGCCGACTACGAGTCATCCCAGCGATGCGCCAGACAATGACGGGCGCAGGCGGTCTTTTCACCGCGGTCCGTGTCCTAAATCCCCAGCAACCGGTCCAGGGCACCCTGCAAAATGAAATTGGCGGCCATGGCATCGATGACTTCAGCACGGCGTTTGCGGGAGGTGTCGATGCTGATGAGCTCGCGTTCCACGGCTGCCGTGGACAGGCGTTCGTCCCAGAGGAGAACCGGCAGCTCGAGTTCCCTAGCGAGGTTTCTGCCAAAAGTGCGGCTGGACTGGGCGCGGGGACCTGAGGTGCCATCCATATTGATGGGGAGGCCCATGACAAGGCCGGCGGTCTGGCGCTCATTTATGAGTTCGCGGAGTTCCGCGAGGCCGACTGTGAACTTGCCTCGCTTGAGCGTTTTGACCGGTGAGGCGATCCGCCGGTCCGGGTCACTTGTGGCGACGCCTATGGTTTTGGTGCCCAGATCAAGGCCCAGCAGGCCGCCTGTGGGGGGCAGGGCGGCGGCAAACTCGATGGCGTCTTCTGTGATCACGGAAACGGGCGCTTTTCAGGTCTGAAAGTCAGGTGCGGCTTAAGGTTGAAGCGTCTTGTACGTTACGGCTATGTTCCGCGCCACTCTTACTCCTTTGCAGGACCCCTTGAGGTGAGTCGGCGTGTCGTCCCTTTTCGGGCGGCATTGGCCGGGTCACAAGCAGTTGGAAACCAAGTTTTATGTCAGTCGATGCGGCTACCGTCCGCAAGATCGCGATGCTCTCGCGGATTGCCATTACGGACGAAGAAGTACCCCCGCTGGTGGGTGAGTTGAACCAGATACTGGACTGGGTGGAGCAGCTCGGCGAAGTGGATACGGACGGAGTCATGCCGATGACATCCGTTGCTGACATCACAGCGCCGCTGCGGACCGATGCCATTACAGACGGTCAGAAGGAAGCAGCAGTATTGCACAATGCTCCTGACGCCCGTGAGGGGCACTTTACCGTGCCTAAGGTGGTGGAATGAGCCAGCTCACTGATTTGGATATTGCCGGTGCGCGTGACGCGCTGGCCAAGGGCGAGTGCTCGTCTGAAGAACTGACAAGCGCCTATCTCGACGCTATTGATGCGGCCAGGGCGCTGAATGCGTTCATCACGGTGTTGCCGGGCAAGGCCATTGAGATGGCCAAGGAATCCGATGCCCGCCGTAAGGCCGGTGACGTCGGTGCTCTTGAAGGTGTGCCGCTGGCAATCAAAGACCTGTTCTGCACCGAAGGCGTGCTGACGACAGCCGCCAGCCATATCCTCGATGGGTTTACGCCTCCTTATGAAAGCACGGTAACCGCCAATCTGTGGGGGCAGGGCGCTGTCCTGCTTGGCAAAACCAACCTTGATGAGTTCGCCATGGGCTCGTCAAACGAGACGTCCTATTACGGCCCCGTGCGTAATCCCTGGACCCTGGATGGCGCTGACGCTGGTCTCGTGCCTGGTGGGTCGTCCGGCGGGTCTGCTGCCGCTGTTGCGGCAAATCTGTGTGCCGGCGCAACCGGGACGGATACAGGTGGATCGATCCGTCAGCCAGCTGCATTGACCGGCACTGTGGGCATGAAGCCAACCTATGGGCGTTGCTCCCGCTGGGGGACCATTGCCTTTGCCTCCTCACTGGATCAGGCAGGCCCGATGACGCGGACGGTGCGCGATGCTGCTATCATGCTCGGCGCAATGGCAGGCCATGACCCCAAGGACTCAACCAGCATTGATACGCCGGTACCCGACTATGAGGCGGCCCTTGAAGGTGGCGTCAAGGGTCTGACGATCGGTGTGCCGGAGGAGTATCGTGTCGACGGGATGCCAAAGGAGATTGAAGATCTGTGGCATCAGGGCATTGAGTGGCTGAAGGCGCAGGGTGCCGAGATCAAGACGGTCAGCCTCAAGCGCACCAAATATGCGCTGCCGACCTATTACATAGTTGCGCCTGCGGAAGCGTCGTCGAACCTCGCACGGTATGACGGTGTGCGTTACGGACTTCGTGTCCCTGGTGACGACATAACGGGCATGTATGAGAATACCCGCGCAGCAGGTTTTGGTGCAGAAGTGAAGCGGCGGATTCTGATTGGGACCTACGTCCTGTCAGCGGGGTATTACGACGCGTATTATCTGCAGGCTCAGAGAGTCCGTACACTGATTGCTCAGGATTTTGCAGATGCCTTTGCAGATGTGGATCTGATTCTGACACCAACGGCACCGGAACCTGCCTTTGGCATTGGCGCCAAGACGGATGATCCGTTGAGCATGTATCTCAACGACGTGTTTACGGTGCCAGCTAGCCTTGCGGGGCTGCCGGGTATCTCCGTGCCGTCTGGCATGTCGGCCAGCGGTCTGCCGCTTGGGTTGCAGCTCATTGGCAAGGCATTTGATGAAGAAACAGTCCTGCGCGGCGGGTATGCGCTTGAGCAGGCCGCGGGCTTTACAGGCAAGCCCAGCCCGTGGTGGAGGTCGTAATGGCGGAAGCAGAAACAAAACTGATCGAGGGAGCCACCGGCTCCTGGGAAGTCATCATCGGCATTGAGTGCCATGCGCAGGTGGCGTCCAACTCAAAACTGTTCTCTGGTGCGGCGACCGAATTTGGCGCTGAACCCAACAGTCAGGTGAGCCTGGTGGATGCGGCAATGCCGGGCATGTTGCCGGTGCTCAATGAGTATTGCGTGGAGCAGGCCGTTCGTACCGGACTGGGGCTTGGCTCAGCGATCAACAAGCGGTCCGTCTTTGCACGGAAGAACTACTTTTATCCGGACCTGCCCCAGGGCTACCAGATATCTCAGTTCGAGCTGCCGATTGTGGGTGAAGGCGAAGTCATTCTCGATCTTGCTGAAGGCATCCAGCGGACTGTTGGGATCGAGCGGCTGCATCTGGAGCAGGACGCAGGCAAGAGCATTCACGATCAGGACCCGTCATTGTCCTTTGTGGACCTGAACCGGTCAGGTGTGGCCCTGATGGAGATTGTCTCCAAACCGGACATGCGCTCTGCTGAAGAAGCGCAGGCATTCCTGAAGAAGCTGCGGACCATCGTGCGCTATCTGGGGACGTGTGACGGCAATATGGAGCAGGGCTCCATGCGGGGTGACATCAACGTGTCTGTCCGTCGTCCCGGCGAGCCACTTGGTACCCGTGCCGAGATCAAGAACGTGAACTCCTTCCGGTTTGTCGGACAGGCGGTCGATTACGAGGTTGGTCGTCAGATTGATCTCATCGAGGACGGCGGCGAAGTGGTGCAGGAAACGCGGCTTTTTGATCCGCGTTCGGGTGAGACCCGCTCCATGCGCTCCAAGGAAGAAGCGCATGACTATCGCTATTTCCCTGATCCTGATCTTTTGCCGCTGGTGCTGACGGATGAGTTCATCGAGGGCATCCGCGCGACCCTGCCTGAAATGCCGGATCAGAAGAAGGCGCGCTTTGTTGAACAGTTCGGACTTAAGCCATACGACGCCGGTGTCCTTGCCGGGGACAAGGCGTCTTCTGACTTTTTCGAGAAGGTGGCCGAAGGGCGAGAGGCGCGTCTGGTGGCCAACTGGGTAACCGGTGAATTCTTTGGGTCACTCAACAAGCTGGGCGTCGAGATTGAAGATTCGCCTATCAGTGCTGATGACCTCGGCGAGCTCATTGATCTGATTTCCGACGACACCATCTCCGGGCGTATTGCCAAGGATGTGTTTGAAATCATGCTGGAGACGGGCGATGCGCCGGGCAAGATTGTTGAGGAAAAGGGGCTCAAGCAGGTCACGGATACGGGGGCGATTGAAGCTATCGTTGATGAAGTGATTGCTCAGAACCCGGATAAAGTGGCTGAAGTTAAAGAGAAGCCAAAGCTCGCAGGTTGGTTTGTCGGACAGGTCATGAAGGCCAGCCAGGGCAAAGCCAACCCGGCTGCTGTGAACAAGATTTTGGCGGAGAAGCTGGGTCTTTAGGGGCTGGTTTTTTCTTTGGCACAAAAGACATGACCGCCGGGTGTGACCTGCTACTCTTGTGACAAGAGGGCTGGTTGATCCGGCGGTTTTGTTTGGGAGTAAGCAATGCGCAAGTTGGCATTATTGGTGGTAGCTGCCCTGTTTATCAGTGGGCCGGCTCTGGCGGGCATTGAAAAGATCAAGGCGCTACATGATGACCACGAACGTCCGCGGCCATTGATCAAGGCACCGGTTACCACACTTGATGCCCCCGGCGAGATATTTGCTGTTATCGGCGGCGACTATGGTTTTGTGCTGTTTGATGCTGGCGGCGCGGAACTTGCCACGTTTGATGACAGTCAGGATGCGGTGGGTTTTGCGATCAATCCGGGGCGCTACAAGGTCATCCCCAATATTGAAGGTGATGTGCATCACCATCAGTTTATTGAGGTGCTGATAAAGACTCATTGAGTCTGCGCCCACAGCAACCATATGAGCCTCGCTGCATAAGGCAGCGGGGCTTTTTTGTAAGCGAGAGATATAGGGGAGGGACACGATGATCGATTTTTACACCTGGACGACGCCCAATGGCCGCAAGGTTTCCATCATGCTGGAGGAGACCGGTCTGGAGTACACAACGCACCCGGTGGATATCCGCAATGACGAACAGTTCGCGCCGGACTTTCTCAAAATCAGTCCGAACAACCGCATTCCGGCGATTGTCGATCAGAAGGGTGATGGCGGGCCGGTCTCGGTTTTTGAATCCGGTGCCATTCTCATTTACTTGGCCGAAAAGACCGGACAGTTCCTGCCGGCGTCAGGTGCGAAGCGTGCGAAAGCGCTTGAGTGGCTCATGTGGCAGATGGGCGGCATTGGGCCGATGATGGGGCAGGCGAGCCACTTCGTGAATTCTGCGCCTGAGCAAATCCCTTACGCCATTGATCGCTATCTCAGCGAGAGCGCCCGGCTTATCGGTATTCTGGACAAGCAGCTGGCCGACAATGAGTTTGTGGCTGGGGACTACTCCATTGCGGACATGGCCATCTACCCATGGGTGTCTGTCGGTTTCGATGTCATCAGCAAAGCCAAGGCCGACATCGTCGGCGACGGGGCGAACTGCAGCCGCTGGCTGGCAGCCAATGCCGCGCGTCCAGCCGTTGAAAAGGGCATGAATGTGCCTCCCGCACAGTCCTGACCTGATTGCGCGCGTGTTTCTACGCCTGTGCGACAGGCTGGAAATTCGCTGAAAATCGCGAGATTCTGCATTTGAGATCTCAGGGTGTGGCTTTTGAGTCGCCTCTGAGTCTCAAAAAGAACCGACTCTTTCATCGCATTTGAATCGCTTAACTCATTGTTTAGACAGGCAGGCCAGATTCCATCTGCAAGCGTACGAAAGGTCGTGCGCGTGGTGCCGGGGGGCATCACCGGTCTGGGTCCAAGAAATGGATGTCGGGCTTTGCGGATTTAAGAGCGATGGCAGGAGGATTTCATGGCTCGCGTAGAACTTGACGATCTGAAGCGGTTTGAATTGGCAGCCGAGAAGGGCACCAGTGGAGCGCTTTACAATCTGGGGCTGATCTTCTCAGTGGGAAAAGGCGTGGAGCCTGATCTCGTGACAGCGCATAAGTGGTTCAATCTGGCGGCTCTTCGTGGGTCAGCAGAGGCCAAGGACCAGCGCAAGGAATTGTCTGACATGATGTCCGCGGCGGAAATTGCCGAGGCCCAGCGTCAGGCCCGCGAATGGATGGCATCGCACGCTTAAGGGCGCGATTTCAGCTATCTTTTACAGCATGGCAGCAGGCGGATTTGCGCCTGTTGACGGTTAGCCATCCCATAAGGCATGTCTTTTCGCTCCGCAGGCGCTGCGCATTTTGTGCTCGCCTGCGTTGTTGTGTTTAATGCCGATTGTGAGGATGCCATGCCGGATCAAGTTGAAAACCTATTGAGCCTGCTTGATCTCGAGCCTATCGAGGTCAACTTGTTTCGCGGTGACAGTCCGGCGGATTCCTGGCAGCGTGTCTTTGGTGGGCAGGTTATCGGCCAGGCTCTGATGGCCGCTCAGCGCACCGTGGAAGACGACCGGCATTGCCACTCTCTTCATGCATATTTCATTCGGCCTGGTGATCCCAAGGTTCCCATCGTCTATGAGGTTGATCGCTCGCGGGACGGGCGTAGCTTCACCACACGGCGCGTGATTGCCATTCAGCACGGCAAGCAGATATTCAACATGGCTGCATCTTTCCATGCGTTCGAAGAAGGTTTTGATCATCAATTCCCGATGCCCGATGTGCCGGGTCCGGATGATCTGCCATCTGAACTTGATATGCGGGCTGCCGTTGTGGACAAGGTGCCCAAGTCAATGCGGGACCGGTTCCTGCGTCCCCGGCCGATTGAGCAGCGTTTTGTGGAGCCGCCCAGCTATTTTGATGCAGAGAAGCGTGAGCCCGTGAGCCACGTCTGGTTCCGCGCTGTTTCGCCAATCGGAGATGATGTGGCCCAGCATCAGTGCGTGCTCGCCTATATGTCTGACATGACGCTTCTGGACACGTGCATCATGCCGCACGGGGTCAGCTGGATGGACGGCAAGGTGCAGTCTGCGTCGCTTGATCACGCCATGTGGTTTCACCGGTCCTTCAAGGCCGACGAATGGTTGCTTTATGCGCAGGACGCGCCGTCTGCGTCGTTCGCGCGCGGCTTTAACCGAGGCAACATCTTCACGCAGGACGGCGTGCTGGTCGCCTCGGTTACGCAGGAAGGTTTGATACGCCCAACCGGCCGCTAGGTGTGATGGCTAGCTGCGCTGTGTCTTGAGGAGGTCTCGGATTTCCTCAAGCAGGACTTCTTCGCGCGGCGGCGCGGGATCTTCCTTTGGGGCTTCCTCTTCGGCTTTCTTCATCTTGTTGATGGAGCGCACGATGAGGAACACCACCCAGGCCACGATCAAGAATGAGATCACGGCGTTGATGAACAGCCCGTAGTTGAGGGTGGCGGCGCCGGCTTCGGTTGCCGTGGCCAGAGACTCGTAGGACTTTCCATCAAGCGGCACAAAGAGCGATGAAAAATCCACGCCGGCCAAAAGCAGCCCGATGGGTGGCATGACGACGTCGTTGACGAGTGATTTGACGATGGCGGTGAATGCGCTGCCGATCACGATACCGACGGCCAGATCGATCACATTGCCGCGCGCAATGAAATCCCGGAATTCCTTGAACATATGCATCTCCCCCTGGCGTGTGTTCAGAATCACCGCCGACTCGGGCGGTTTTGGGAGTATGCACCTGATGTGTATGGGGCCGAAAATGGCCACTTGCGCGGATTGTACCGGAACGGCGCTGGAAAACCGTAATTCGTGGTTGAAATCGTAAGATTTCCCGCGTATCCCCGGCGGTGGAGAGGTGGCCGAGTGGT
>NZ_HG966617.1:1539273-1668026 GCF_000689395.1 Candidatus Phaeomarinobacter ectocarpi | reverse complement strand
TCCTCTCCGCCATTCCCCTTACATGAATTTCTGGTCTTTTGTGCTGTGCTTGACTGCGTTAGCCACATCAACCGCCGCGAAGCATTCAAGACCCAGCGCGACGCCGCACTTCTTGAGTGGTGCGAACGTCTCGCGTCCTAGGGGGTCTCATCCTGGCGATGCTTGAGGCGGGTTTGCATTAGGCTGACAGCGCCCGGCCACGATTTCTGACGCCGCGCTGAATGATAAGGAAAATCAGAGCTGCCGATAGGATGAGCAATAGGCCGAAAGCGGCATTGACACCCATTAGCTGTAATTCGCTTCCGTCGGAATGCGCCATACTTCCTCCATACAGCGCCTTGGTAAGATATGCCGCTACGAAGGATCCGCTGATTGCCAACGAGATTACCTCGGGGGCAATTCCGAAGCGATTTTGCCAGGCAAGACCCACAGCGAGCATCGACAATGATGCGTTGGTTATGAGTTGCCAGACCTCATGCAAGCGCGCATGAGCAGGCCAGTCTGGATTGAATACGTGGGTTGGCCCGATCTCCAGGTAGGGTACGACCAAGATGAACACGGCAGCATTCAACGTAATGACAGTTTTTGATAGCATTCTAATGCCTCATTTTAATATTGCATTGTTGAGCAGACTTTAGGGGATAAATTGACAGTGTCAATATTCATCAATTGTGTAGCAGTTTGCCGGGACGCTAACTGAGCTAATGACTGATCCAGAACGCGACACATTTCATCACGGCAACCTCAAAGCTGCCTTGCTTCAAGCTGCGCTGGACCTTCTGGATAGTGCCGGGGCTGAAGCCATTACAATTCGTGCCGTAGCGCGCAAAGCCGGCGTGTCCCACGCCGCACCCGTGAACCACTTCAAGGACCGGAAAGCTCTGCATACTGCTGTATGTGCGGCACTCTTTGAGGAGTTGGGCTCAGAGATCTCCGAGCGTCTTGCGGAAAAAGAAGGCTGTGCTCGCGAGGGCGCTGCGGTCTTTGCCGACACGCTCATAACCTACGGGCTTAGAAAGCCAAATCGGTATACAATGCTTTGGCGTCGTGATCTGACCAATGCTGCGGACGCCTCACTTCAGGCTGCGATGGATCGCATCTACGATGAACTGATGCAGGTGCTAGAGAGCACCAAAACAACCCGGGCATTTGATGATCATACAGCGGCGATCGCGCTATGGTCCCTGGCGCACGGATATGTCTCACTGCGATTGAGCGGCAACTTCGAGCCCATGGACGACGAAGTCACTGGACAACCGCGACAAGAAGCTATGCTGAATGTGCTACTGAATGCCCTGAGCAGTTGACGCGGGATTTTCGGCGGAACGGGTGTTTGAGCGGGTACGGCAAACAGCCTAGCATTTGTGGATAACACAGAATCCGTTCCGTTACTTCGAGACATCATTTGAGATTATCCGGTTGGCCGTGATGCTGTACCTCCGTTTCCCGCTTTCAGTTGGAAATGTAGAAGAGTTGCGGCCTAGCGGATACTCGACTAACGAAGCTGGAGACGGGTTCGCTTTAGACTGACAGCACCAGTCGGAGGCACGAAAGGTCGAACAGCGGTTCGGCTTCATACCAACTACCCGTGAGGATGTCTTGCGGGTCCGCGCAGAGCTGGCATCCCTGTCAGAGCGGTTGGTGGCGCATCGTGACGGGGGGATGTTCGATCCTCGGTTACACTCTTAAGTCGGTGTTGAAACTCAAGGCACACGCGCTGCAAGAGCGTTGATAAGATGATTGGCTCTCGCGACGTGCAAAGCACGGGTATGGTGTTGCCCATTTGGGCTGGTGCGATGTCGAGGGCAGCCAATGCAGCACGTTTAATTCCATGGTTGTTGGTACAAAGGTCTGGTACATTTGATTACCACAAGGCGTCAGAAAAGCCTTAGTTTCAGAGGATTTTTGAGCGCTGACGGAAGGTCCCTTCCTCTCCGCCATTCCCCTTACATGAAGTGCTGGTCTTTTGTGCTGTGCTTGTCCGAGCGCAGAGGTGATCGCTACAGATGTTTGCTGCGCAGACGAAGGGCATTGGCGATGACGGAGACGGAGCTGAGGCTCATGGCACCGGCTGCGATCATCGGGCTGAGCAACAGCCCAAACCATGGATAGAGAATGCCAGCAGCAATGGGCACACCCAGCGCGTTGTAGGCGAATGCGAAAAACAGGTTCTGCCTGATATTGCCCATGGTGGCCTGGCTCAGGGTGAAAGCCTTTTCGAGGTTGATGAGATCTCCCGATACCAGGGTAACGCCCGCGCTCTCCATAGCCACGTCGGTTCCCGTTCCCATGGCAATGCCAACGTCTGCCTGGGCAAGGGCTGGTGCGTCATTGATCCCGTCGCCCGCCATCGCGACGGTGGCGCCTGCAAGCTGAAGGTTTTCGATGATCTTGTGTTTGTCCGCGGGCATGACGTCCGCATGGATCTCGTCGATGTCGAGCTGTTGCGCGATGCTCTGTGCCGTCGCGTCGCTGTCGCCGGTCAGCATGATGAGGCGCAGACCGGCACGCCGAAGGGAGGCCAGGGCTGCGGGTGTGGTGGCCTTTATGGGATCGGCAACGCCGATGAGGCCTGCAGGCTCTTGATCAATGCTCACGAACATCACGGTCTGACCCTGACGCCGGTAGGTCTCAGCGTCTGAGATCCATTTCGGGTCCACCTCAAACATGTCGGCCATCAGTTGCGTGTTGCCGATGGCGACATGACGACCATCGACCATGCCTGTGACGCCTTGTCCTGTGATGGACTGGAAGTCTGCGACGTTGCGCAATGGAAGGTCTCTGGCGGTCGCCCCCTGGACAATCGAAGCGGCCAAGGGGTGCTCGCTGGCCTGTTCAACCGACGCGACGAGTTGCAGGAAGTCGGGTTCTGCAGTGGGGCCCGACGGCAGCACGCTGACAAGTTCGGGCCGGCCGAGGGTCAGGGTTCCCGTCTTGTCGAAGACGACCGTATCGACTTTTTCCAGAGTCTCCAGCGCTTCGGCGTCCTTGATCAGGATGCCGTTCTGAGCGCCTTTGCCCATGCCCACCATGATGGACATGGGTGTCGCCAGCCCAAGCGCACAGGGGCAGGCGATGATCAAAACGGCAACCGCGTTGATCAACCCGTAGGTCATGGCGGGGTCAGGTCCCCAGATGGACCAGACAACAAATGATGAAATTGCGACGGCAATGACCGCGGGTACGAACAAAGCGGCCACTGTGTCCGCAAGGCGCTGGATCGGTGCGCGGCTGCGTTGGGCGTCTGCCACCATGCGGACAATCTGCGACAGGAGGGTATCCTCGCCGACGCGTGTGGCCTGCATGGTGAAACCACCCGCTTGATTGACCGTCCCGCCAATGACCGTGGCCCCATTGCTCTTTTGAACGGGCAGGGGTTCACCGGTGACCATGGATTCATCGATGGTGCTGCGACCTTCTTGGATGGTGCCGTCTACCGGAATCTTGTCTCCGGGTTTGACCCTCAGCATGTCGCCGGCTGCAAGAGCATCAACGGGCACATCCTGCTCGCTGCCGTCAGATGCGATGCGGCGTGCGCTGGGCGGCTCCAGCTGCAGAAGCGCCTTGATGGCGCCGGAGGTGGCACTGCGGGCGCGAAGTTCAAGAACCTGACCGAGCAGAACAAGCGTGGTGATGACGGCAGCAGCTTCGTAGTAAACGGCAACGCTGCCATCCGCTGCCTGAAAGGCCATGGGGAAAGCATCAGGCACCAAGGTCGCAATCAGGCTGAAGGCGAAAGCGACGGAAACGCCCAGCGCGATCAGTGTGAACATGTTGAGGTTCATGGTGCGAACGGATTGGATACCGCGCACGAAGAATGGCCACCCGCCCCATATGACGACGGGTGTCGCAAGTGCCAGCTGGATCCACTGTCCGGTTGCCGCGCTGAACATCCCGTCAAACGGCTTGCCGGGAATAAGCTCACCCATAGCGAGAATGAACAGGGGCAAGGTGAACATGAGGCTGACCCAAAATCGCCGGCTCATGTCATCCGGTTCGGTTGTGTCTTCCTCGAGCGAGGGGATGCCTTCGGATTCCAGAGCCATGCCGCACAGGGGGCAGGTTCCCGGACCCGGCTGCCGAACATCCAGATGCATCGGGCAGGTGTAGACCGTTCCGCTGAATCCTGCGGGAACAGTGTCGTACTGGCCCGGGGCAATGTCCTGATTTGCTGCGGCTGAACCACAGCAATCTGCGTGGGCGTCATCTGCAGGTGTTGGTGTTGCCGTGCCGGATGTTGTCTCGTTCATGTTTCCCCGTGGTCTTGAGGCGCGCCGGGACTAGCCCGATTCAGCCGGCACTGTGGACGTTCCAGTTACGGGAAGGTCAAGGGGATTTGGAGACTGCCGGAAGAACCGGTGGTTTTTGCCTCAGGCTTTGGACAGATCGTCGAGGATCGGGCAATCCGGCCGGTTGTTGCCGCGGCAGTTCTTGGCCAGATGCAGGAGCGTATTGGCCATGGCCTCGAGCTCCGCGCTCTTTGCGCGCAGTTCCTCCACATGGGTCATTGCCAGCGCTTTGACGTCGGCGCTTGCCCGGTCGCGGTCCTGCCACAGGGTGAGGAGTTTGCTCACTTCCTTGACGGAGAAACCAAGACCACGGGCGCGGCGAATGAAGCGCAGGGTATGAATTTCCTGATCACCGTAAACACGGTAGCCCGCATCACTCCTGTCCGCTTCGGGAATAAGGCCGATGCTTTCGTAGTAGCGGATGTTCTTGGCAGTCACGCCAGATGCTTTTGCTGCTTCGCCGATATTCATGATGCCGCAGTGTGTCCTTATGGCTTTGCTGACGTGGAGGGATACGCTTCGTCAGGCTGCCCGCTCGGAAATAGTTGTCCGGTGGAGGAGGCGGTCGTAGCCGTCATAGCCGCCGCTGGCTCGATGCAGGAGACACCGGTTGTCCCACATAACCAGCATGTTGGGTTTCCATTTGTGTCGGTACACGAACTTGTCCTGCGTTTGATGCTGGTAAAGGCGCATAAGAAGATCATCGCTCTGCTCTTTGCTCATGCCCTTGAAGCCCTGGATGTACCCAATCGTTGAGAAGAGAGCGGGGCGGCCTGTTTCCGTATGCGGTCGGACAAGGGGGTGCTCGTTTTTAAGGCGTGCTTCCTCTGAACTGATGATCCGCATGCTGCGATCGGACTCCTCCTCTTTGTCCTGTCCATACATACCGTCAGGAGCGTAGGCCGCTTCTGCGGAATGGATGGCAACGACACCCTCGATCTCGGCTTTGAGGTCGTCTGGCAGGTGGTCGTAGGCCATGTGCTGATTGGCAAAATAGGTATCGCCACCTTCGGGTGGAATGGTCAGGCCCATGAGGCAGGTGGCGATGGGTGGCTTGTCCTGAAAGCTCCAATCGGTGTGCCAGCCCTCTGCAAACAGGGGAGATGTTTCGTCGGCGCGCCGCACGATGGCGGCGATGTTTTCGCGGCCATCAATGGGTGCGAAAAACGGGTCATGGCCAAAGTCGCCGAAGTAGAGCGTAAAGCGCTCCAGGTCGTCGTCGCTCATGGGTTGGTCTGGAAACACCAACACGTGATGCTCGAGCCACGCTGCACGTATTTCAGCGATGCAATCGGCATCCAGGGCTTTGGTGAGGTCCACGCCGGTTGCGTAGGCTCCGCATGCCTGTCCCGTGGGTTTGATGTCCAGCATGGCGATATCCTCCATTTTTATTTGCCGCAAGTGTGCCTGTTTCTTGCGCCGATGTCATCGGATAGGCTGCCAAGATGGGCCAGCAGGACATTTCAATTGAGAGCGTGATGGCGGAATATCCGCCCAAGCTACGGCCGACCATTAATAAGTTGCGCAAGCTGGTTCGTGAGGTTGCCAAATCCAACGCCGATGTCGGTGAGTTGGTGGAAACGTTGAAATGGGGGCAGCCGTCTTTTTTGCCCAAGGGGCCCAGAATTGGCACCACCGTTCGCATGGATGCGGTGAGTAAAGACCCTGTGCGGGTGGCCCTTTATTTTCATTGTCAGACGACGCTGGTGGAGACGTTCCGCGAGCTCTATTCTGACACGCTGAATTTTGAGGGTAACCGCGCGATTGTGCTGGATGTCTCACGGCCGTTGCCTGAGGCAGAGCTTCGGCACTGCATCGAGATGGCGCTGACCTACCACAAAGCCAAGCGCACGAAAGCTGCCTAGAAGCCGACGGCTTTTGACCAGATCAAGACAACAATGCCCAACGGGGCGATGTATGTCAGGCCGGCGCGCAGATAGATTTTCACTGGGCCTTCCGGCATGTCCGGCACGATGGCCCGGCTCACGAAAATGGCCATACCCAACCCGCTGATGGGCAGCAGCCACGACGACGTTGCCTGGTCGAGGAAATCAAACAGGCTCAGGCCAAGGATGGAAATGCTGTCCCACACGGTCATCGACAGGGTCACGGCGGCGCCACCAATCCAGGTGGCGCCCGCTGCCATGAGGGTGGCGCTGCTGCCGCTGACATTGAGCGTTTCTTCCAGCCAGTGGCGGGCGATGATCATCAAGGCGATGAGCGAAGAGAAAGCCGCAAGCAATGTGGCAGTGAAAAAACCAAGGCCAAACAGGTCGCCGTTGGGCAGCAGGGTGAAGCCTTGTGGCAGGGCGATGAAGAGGAGACCTGGCCCGCCGTTTGATTCCAGATTGAAGGCAAATACAATCGGGAAGATGATAAGGGCAGCGGCAATGGCAATGGCGGTGTCGAGCAGAGCGACCGATATTCCAAGGCGCGGGATGTTGGCTTCATCGTCCAGATACGCGCCGTAGATGAGCATGCCGCACATGCCCACACTCAAGGTGAAAAAGGCGTGGCCGAGCGCTTCTCCAAATGCGTCCACGGACAGAGCTGAGAAGTCGGGCTGGAACATATAGGTGAAAGCTTCGCCAAGCTTGCCTGTGGTCGCCGCCACCATCACCAGCATCGCAACCAGCAAAACAACGAACAGCGGTGCCACATAGCGCATCACGGACTGAATGCCGCCGGTCACGTCGTAGTAGATGACAAGCCCGGCTGTGACGACGATGGCCGTGACAGCGCTGAGCTGAAGGGTGGGGTCTGCCAACATCGCGGAGAAGGCATCAGCGCCGCTGCGGGCTGCATCACCGCCCAGCACGGCCTGTGCAAAGTCCACGGTGTAAATGCCGACCCAGCCTGACACCACGCTGTAAAACGCAAGAATCATCAAGGCAATGATGGCGCCAAGGGCACCCAGCCCACCCCAGAGCCGTGACATCGCTTTTTCCCTGGCGACCCGCAGGAACGCGCTGGCGGGAAACTCTCCGCCCTTGCGGCCGACGAAAACCTCACCAATCAGCAGCGGTGCGCCCAAACCAATGAGGCATGCCAGATAGAGCAGGACGAACGCGCCACCTCCGTTTTCCCCTACGATATAGGGGAACTTCCAGATATTGCCGAGGCCGACAGCTGAGCCGGACGCAGCGAACACAAACATGAGCCTGGAAGACCAATGGGGACGGGCAGGTGCGATGGATGATGCGGTCATTGTGGGAGCTTTTCACCGGGCAGTTGTCATCAGAGCGTTTTTATTGGTGGCGAGGCGTGCCACAGTTGACCAAAGAATAGCCGATAAATGCGTTTAGGGGGCAAGCGGGCATATGGAACAGTCAGGGACGATTGATGGGGTGCGGAGCGTATCCGCAAAGAGTGGTTGTGGCAGCCATCATGGCAAAGCGACAGATCTGTTTGGATGCCCGTGTTGCGCGCCTGTTCTGGGCGAACTTGGTCTTCTGTCCTTGCCTCATATGGCAGCGTCCGCCAATGCGCTTGCCTGGAAGAATGAGAGCCTGGGCGTGCCACCACAAGCCGTGGGCCTGACGATCTTCACAAATGCAACGGTGATCACGGCCGATGCCGATTTCTCAATTGCAGAAGCGCTGGCAATTGACGGCGACAAAATCCTTGCGGTCGGATCTCTGGAGGATGTGCGGGCCAGTGTTCCTGATACCGCCACGATAGTGGATGCAGGAGGCAAGACCATTTTGCCCGGCTTCATTGAGCCGCATATGCACTTTTTCCCGATTGCCATGCTCAGCCGGTTTGAAGATGTCGGCGCGGTGAATTGCCCGACGGTTGCTTCGGTGCTGGATCGCGTTGGTGAGCTGGCAAAGTCCGCCAATGAGGGCGAGTGGATTATTGGGCGACAGTTTGATCCGTCTCTTCAGGACGGTCCCGATGCGATCACCTGTGAGATGCTTGATCCGGTCACTGGCGACACGCCCTGTCTGCTGTTCAACGCGTCGCTCCACATTGCCTACTGCAATTCCGCAGCGTTCAAGATTGCCGGTCTGTCCGCTGAGACGCCGGACCCAGATGGTGCAGCCTTCGGGCGCAACAGCGATGGGTCTCTCAATGGTGTGTGTCAGGGCGGTCCTGCATTCGGTCAGGTGTTGGCGCATAATCTTGCTGCCATGGCGCTGGAAGACGTTCCCGCCGCCTGCAAGCATGTGTGTGACCGGGCCAATCAGGTTGGTATCACGACCTTCTGCGACCAGGCGTCGGGCAGCTTTCAGGGGGCTAATGAGCTGGCTGCGTTCGATGCATTTGCACGAAGTGGTCACATGACCACGCGGTTGCGGTACTCACTGTTCGGCAGCTTTGCTGATACCTGGGACAAGACAGACGTGTCGTTTGGGCAGGGCAATGAATTTGCGCGCGCCACTGGCTGGAAGATTGTTTCCGATGGATCCAATCAAGGCCGCACGGGCTTGCAGCGCGAGCCGTACCTGGGTCGCGACGATAAAGGGATGGCCTATGTTGAAGCTGCAGATTTGAAGCAACAGGTCACACAGAGGGCACTCGAAGGCTGGCAGGTTGTGGTGCATGCCAATGGTGACCAGGCGATTGATAATACGCTGGATGCCTTTGAAGCCGCTTACGAAGCCGGCGCGCCGCGGGACATGCGGTATCGGATCGAGCATTGCTCCGTCCTTCATGACGAACAGATTGCCCGCATCAAGAAGCTCGGTCTGTCACCTAGTTTTCTGATTGGGCATATCTACTACTGGGCAAAAGCCTTCAGGGACGAAGTGTTTGGCCCGGAGAAGGCTAAACTGCTGGGCCGGGCACGGTCGTGTCAGGATGCGGATATTCCATGGACGATGCATTCAGATGAGCCGGTTTCCGAGATGGGTCCGCTTAGGTGCATCGAAAACGCTGTTACCCGGCAAATGTGGAAAGAACCAAGTTCGACCCTCAATGCGGATGAGCGCGTGACCGTTGAGGAAGCCATTTTGTCGATCACCCGGGTGGCCGCATGGCAGTGCCATTCAGACCATGAGGTGGGGTCGCTCGAGGTGGGCAAATTTGCTGACTTTGTGGTCCTCGACAATGACCCACGCAAGGTGCCGGAAAACGAGATTTCTCAAATCAAAGTTCTGGAAACTTGGTCCGGTGGGCGTCAGGTGTATGCCAGCTGACATCCAAATTGGGTCTGGCCATTCGACGCCTGGTCAGGTCATAAAGACCCGTCTTTTCTATTGATTTGCAGGCATTTGACTTATTCATGACGCAGATATCTGAACTTTTTACGCGCAACCGTCTTTGGGCGGACCGGCTGAAGGAAATCAACCCGAACTTCTTCAGCTCACTGGCTGAACAGCAGTCGCCGGAGTTTCTGTGGATCGGGTGTGCGGATAGTCGTGTGCCTGCCAATGAGATTGTAGATCTGCCACCGGGCGGCGTGTTCGTTCACAGGAACATCGCCAATGTGGTTGTGCCCTCTGATCTCAACTGCCTGTCGGTTATTCAGTATGCGGTTGAAGTGCTGAAAGTGAAGCACGTGATCGTCTGTGGCCATTATGGCTGTGGTGGCGTCAAGGCATCGCTCGATGATGCAGATCATGGGCTGATCGACAATTGGCTGCATCATATTCGCGACGTGGCCCGTCTCCACCATGCGGACTTCGATGACAGTATGAGCGAAGAAGACCGGGTCAACCGATTGTGCGAACTCAATGTGATCGAACAGGTTCGCAATGTAGCGAACACGACCATCCTGCGGCACGCTTGGGAGCGTGGCGGCGAGGTGGAAGTTCATGGATGGGTCTATTCGATTGCCGATGGCATCGTGAAGGGTCTTTGCACCCACACGGCTGACGGCCTCAAGAACGATGCCGCATAGCGTCGGGCTGATCTGACGACTGCACACCGGAGCACTCAACATGTATGTCCGCCGCAATATTAGAGCTGCGCATGTCTTCAATGACTCATGGCGCTTTTTGCTGCTTGTCGGCGTCTGGTCGGCCCTGATTGTCTATTGCTTCGAGTTCCTGGGGTGGGAGTTTCTGGCGGTGCCATTTCTTCCGGTCTCGACCATTGGCATCGCGGTTGCGCTCTATCTGGGGTTCAAGAGCAATTCGTCTTACGCGCGCTGGTGGGAAGCTCGAATGATCTGGGGTGCCATCATCAATGACAGCCGCAGCTGGGGCAATCTGGTCTGCCATTTGATCCATGATGACAATGGACGGGTTGATCATGGGGCGCAGCTGGATTTGATGCGCCGCCATATTGCCTGGGTCAATGCATTAGCGTTCCAGCTGCGGACCACGACGCGCCTGCGCGTCAAACCACGCACCCGCATTTTCGATTTCCGCCGCGATATGGATGATCACGCGTTCCATCAGCGCAAGGAAAGCTACCTGCGTTATCTGGAGCAGGAAGAAATTGACGTTGTGGAAAAGTGCGGCAACCCGGCGACCCAGATCATGCGGCTGCAGGGCGCTGATGTGCGTGACCTGGCACTTGAAGGACAGCTCGACCCGATCCGCGAGGTGTCGATGATGGACATGATCACGCGGTTCTATGACAGCCAGGGCAAGGCAGAGCGCATCGACAAGACGCCGTTCCCTCGACAGATTGCGTTTTTCGGGACGGTTTTCACGTGGCTGTTCGTTATCCTGCTGCCATTCGGGTTCCTGGATGCCTTTCAGGGCGAGGTGGAGACACACGCTCTCAGCCAACTGATGGGGCAGGAGTACATGTTTGTGCTTGTTCCCTTCACGATGCTCATTTCATGGGTGTTTTATGTGATGGAGAAAGTGAGCGACTCCACCGAAGACCCGTTTGAAGGTGGGGTACATGACGTACCTGTGTCGGCCATCTCCACAACCATCGAGATCGATCTCAAGCAGATGCTTGGGATGGACGATGTGCCCGCGCCTCTGAAGCCCATTGACGACGTCTTGTACTGATTTGGGGACTGATCCGCAGGCGGATTAACAGACCGTTTACCATTTGCGCGCAGAGTTTTACGAACGACGAATATGGGTTCGTGCGAGAAACTTGCGTGAGGGCACATGGCGTTCTGCCAGTTGGCGTATGTGAGTGATGTGAGCGGGGCGAACGGGTGTTATCACCCTGATGATCTGTCCCACCTTGTCGCCTGCGCCCGGCGCAACAATGTGCGTGACGGCATTACCGGCATCTTACTGACAGGTAATCGTGGCTTCATTCAGGTGATTGAAGGCCCGCGCATGGCTGTCCTGTCCCTGTTCGACAGGCTCGAAAGTGATCCCCGGCATGAAAACCTGGTAGTGCTCCACAAGGGTGATGCGCAGTTGAGGGCTTTTCCCGAGACGCCATTATCTGTGCGTGCTGCCAGCCCGGATACCATCCATCAGCTTGAAACAGCCCTGCCACCACTGGGGACAGGTCTGTGCGCCAAGCTGACGACCGAAGCGGCCAGCCTCGTATAGAGGTGTCGGAGTACTCTCTTACTTTGAAAGCGGAATGCAGGCGGCGCCTGCAGCCTTGAGCTGGCTGCAGATGCTACGCGCTGTTGCTTCATCCACACCAAGATACTTGGCCCGGTAGAGCGTGCCGGTAGCCCGCTGCAGCGGTTCGACTCGTGTGGTGGCCTGCGCGAGCTGGGGCGAAATTTTGGTGGCAGCTGAAAGCTGTGCCTTGGCGGCTGCTTCCGTTGAAAATGCCCCAAGCTGGACACCCCAATCGCCGGTGACGATGGCAGCGGCTGTTGTCGGGGCAGGTGTCGTTGTGGTTGCGACCGGCGTGGGGGCCGGCGCAAGCTTGTTGGCTTTCGCCGCATTCAGCGACGCGACGATAAGCTGATCGGCGTTTGCAGCATTGGTGGCGTTCCAGACGACGGCAATAACGTCTCGGTCGCCGGCTTTGCCCGTCTTGGCACGATTGACCTTGGGCGCGATGTTTGCACCAGCGGTGCTGGCTGAGCTATTGCCGGACAGGGCGCTCAGGAAGTTCCGCGGTCCCTGATAGGTGATGCCTTTCCAGGCGAAACTTGTGCCCACGAGACCCTTGGCCCGCTCCGGGAATGTGCGCATGAGGGCCAGTGAGAACCGGATCATGTCGCGTGGTGTGGAGAACTGCTTGGGGTGCGGGGCGCCTGAGATATTGACGAAGCTTGTCTGTGTGAGGCCAAGCTCTTTGGCTTTTTCATTCATCATGGCCACAAAGCGGACTTCGGACCCTGCCAGAAATTCAGCCAGAACAGCAGCCGCGTCGTTGGCGGAGGCGGCAAGGACGGCATCGAGCGCGTCGCCGGCCGCAATGGTGTCAAAATGATCAAGGCCGAGTTTTGGCTGCGGCTGCTGGATTGCGGTGCCGGTCACGAAAATGTTTGTGGTGGGTTTGACGGTGCCTGTTTCAAAGGCTTCGAACATCAAATAGATGGTCATGAGCTTGGGAAGAGCGGCGGCATGCTGGCGGTTGTCGGCATTGTCTGCCAGCAGGACGTCGCCGTTTCGCGCGTCAATCACGACTGCTGAGGCCGCAGCATGGGCCGCTGATGAGGCTGAAAAGCCTGCAAATCCAAGCAAAACTGCAAAAGCGCAAGATGCAAAAGCACGCATGGCTGACATTCCTGTTCCGGGCCGCTTCCAAGGCCAATTCGTCTGGTCACACACAGTTTACGGCTTAACCTTACAATCCGCTTAAGACGGAATTCAGGCGAATTGCAGGCAAAGGACATGCCTCAATTGTTCCTCATTCTGGCAACACTTCCTTTACCCCGTTCGTCGAGCATAGGCCCTGTAATTTCATTGCGGGGAGAGGCCCCATGTTTGCTCAGATGACCACACACTCCATGTCGAGCCTGCTGACACGTCTGCTGTCCAATCGTGAAGCGCTGAACACGGCGCTCGCTGGATTGCTGCTGGTTGCCCTTGTGCTCGGCATGTCCGGCAAGGTCCAGGCTGAGGAAATCGCTGATGAGCTGGGTAGCTACGACCGCGAAATGCTTACGTCGCTGATTGAAGCCGTGATCGCGGCGGATGAGGGTGACATGATCGTGACGGCCGCCATTCCCGATGCCTCTGCTCCGGCCTCCAGCCCGCGCAGCATCATTCCATCGCGCCGTGCAGACATCGCCGGCGGTGCGATCGGCAGCCAGCCCGCAACAGCCTCCAAGGTTGATCCCGGTTTTGCGTTGCAGCTTGGCTCCTTTGCATCCGCTGAAAATGCTCAGCGTGGCTTTGAACAGGCCAACACGAAATACGGATCGACGCTTACCAGCAACACGCTTTATGTGCAGCCGATTGATCTTGGTGAGCGCGGTGTTTTCCATCGCCTGCGCATTGGCGGTTTTGAGAGCATGCCTCAGGCTTCAGCTGCGTGCACCACACTGGGTATTGCGGCAGCTGACTGCATGATCGTTTCTGCCATGATGCAGTAATGATCTAGCTCAAGGCCTCAGGGTGGATTTGCCCTAAGCTGTTCACATTCAGATTTGAATTCGCCGTCATTGCCCCTGTGGCAGTGGCGGCGTATTTCTTTGTGCGGTGAGGGCTCGTCTTATGTCGACGTCGGAACAACCACATCTCAAACGGGCGCTCGGCCCGGTGCTGCTGACGCTCTACGGCATCGGCGTTACCATCGGTGCAGGCATCTATGTTCTGGTGGGAGAGGTTGCTGCGGTTGCCGGAATGGCAGCGCCGGTTGCTTTTCTGCTGGCTGGTCTGCTCGCGGGGTTGTCAGCCTTTTCCTACGCAGAGCTTGCAACGCAGTTTCCACGGGCCGGGGGAGAAGCGACCTATGTCAGTGTGGCCTTTTCCAAACCGTGGCTGACGACAATCACGGGTCTGCTGGTGGCGTTCTCCGGCATCACGTCGTCAGCTGCGGTATTGCTGGGATTTGTAGGCTACCTCAATGAACTGGTTGCAGTGCCGGGATGGGTTGCGCTGGTGGGCGTGATATCACTTCTGGCTGTCATTACCTTCTGGGGTGTGTCCCAGTCCCTCATCGTCGTTGCTGTTACGACGCTGATTGAGATTGGCGGGTTGCTGCTTGTCATTGGCGCAGGGTTGCCGGTCCTTGAAAATCTCCCGGCGGCTCTCCCTGATATCTGGCCTGGTATGGACGGGTTTGTCTGGCTGCTGGTTATTTCCTCAAGCGTTTTGGCTTTCTTTGCCTTCATCGGGTTTGAGGACATCGTGAACATGGCGGAAGAGGTAAAGTCGCCAAGCAGGACGTTGCCAATTGCGATCATTACGACGCTGGCCGTCAGTACACTGCTTTATGTTCTGCTGACGACGATATCGGTTCTGATCATTGAGCCGGGGGAGCTTGGGACAAGCGATGCCCCTTTGGCGCATGTGTTTGAGGCCAGTGGGGGCAACCCGGCCATTCTCAGTTCCATTGCCATTCTGGCTGTCGTGAACGGGGCTTTGATCCAGATGATCATGGCATCCCGGTTGCTCTATGGCATGGCGCAGCTTGATCGGTTGCCGAAGATCCTGGCGCATGTGAATCCCGTCACGCGGACACCTGACGTGGCGATTGTCGGCGTTGCGTTGATTGTATTGATCTTTGCGCTGACGCTGCCGATTGCCGAGCTGGCATCCTATGCGAGCTTTGCCGTCCTGACAGTGTTTGCGATTGCAAATGTTGCCTTGCTGGCACTGCGTCGCTCAAAGGACTACGGCACTCCGCCCTTCAAGGTGTCTCTCATCGTGCCTATGCTCGGCGCAGGCGCGAGCCTGGCCTTGCTCGGCTTTGGGTTGGCACAGCGACTGGGTCTTGTTGGCTAGGCTCTTATTGGGTTGCCGGTACCGGCACAGAGGCGGGCGGCGCAGAAGGTACAACACCGGCACGGTGAAGGTCCTCGATGAGGTTCACATTGACGGGGCCACCAGCAAGACGCGCGCGATACACCTGCGTGTTTTCCAAAACCCGCTGAACATAATTGCGGGTCTCGGAGAATGGGATCTGCTCGACCCAGTCAATGGGGTCGATGCCCGGTGTGCGCGGATCGCCATAGGTGGCAATCCACTGATTTACCCGGCCACCACCTGCGTTGTAGGCGGCAATGGTGAGAATGTAGGAGCCGCCAAACTCATCCAGCAGATCACCCAGATGGGTGATGCCGATTTGGGCGTTGTAGGTGGGGTCCGTCAGCAGGCGGGACTTGCTGTAGGGCAGCCCATAGGCATTTGCTGTCCGCTTGGCTGTGCCCGGCATAAGCTGCATCAGGCCGCGCGCACCAGCATGGCTGACGGCCTGCGGGTTGAATTCGCTTTCCTGACGCGAAATGCCGAAGGCTAGTGCCCGTTCAACAGGTGACCCAGCCGACGGCACGTTCGGAAGGGCATTTGTGGGATATGCAAAGTCGGGCAACTCAATGCCCTTGCGGGACGCAATCTTGGCGGTGCGGACAGCCAGGTTCGGGCGTCCAGCGATGCGCAGCCAGTTGGCCATGGCTTCCAGGTCGCCGGCATCCGTCAGGTAGCGGGACAGATGATAGAAGAAAGCGGTCACAAGACGTTCTTCACCAAGGGCGTTGAGCATCTTCATGGCTGCAACTGCGCTGGACATGTTGAAGGTCGCCGGTGCCTTGCGCCCGTCGGCCACGATGTTGATTGTGTTGATGCCTCCCAGCAGCGACTGGCGTGCCAGTTGGCCGTAGAAGGTGGTGTCGTGTTCCGAGGCGCGCTGATAGTAAAAGCCGGCATCTTCCTTGCGACCGTCAGCCTGTGCGGCCCGGCCTGCCCAATACTCGGCCCGGGCCTTGCTGATGGGTGTCTTCACATTTGCTGCAAGGGTGCGGAAGTGGAAATAGGCCTTGGTGGGATCATTGAGAAACCGCAAAGCAATCCAGCCCGCAAGCCACTCACCTTCGGCAAATGATACGCCCGATGACATGCCGTGGTTGCGCACCAGGTCATAGGCCGTGCGGAAGTCTCTTTCCTTGAGCAGGCGCCGTGCGTGCAGATGGCGCTCGCGCCAGAACTCGTCCGGGCGGACCATTTCTTCACCCGTGGTGGGCGCGCGCAGAATGAGCGGGACGGCATCGTCCGGTGTGCCATTGCGCCGCCGCCAGCGGGCGCGTTCGAGCAGCAGTCCGGGATTGTTGGCCAGATTGGCGGGCACTGCATTGACAGCGCCATCCACGCCGGCGCTGCGTCTCGCCAGCCGGATGCGGGCTTCGGCAAGAGCTGCATGGTCCGCGCCGACGAGCGACGCCATCTGCCGGGCATCGGTTGCGTCCTTGTCCCACAACAACCGGTCGAGGCGGGCGATGTGATCCTCCCGGCGCAGGGTATTGCGGTGCTGGCGGATGATCTGGGCTTCACGGGTGCTCTCAAAGTCATGGTCGATCCAGCCGGTGCGGACCATGTCGCGGCCCCGGTCGGTATCCCCGGCTTCGATGAGGGCCTCCCCAAAGCGGATCTTGCCTTCGCCGGTGATCGGCGGGTTGAGGTCAAACCAGGACAGGATGGAGCCGGTGTCCGGACGCTCCGCCAACAAGGCTTCCTCGGCGCGGCGTTCGAGCCGGTCGCGTCGTGGCCAGTCCTGATTGGTGTTCAGGAATGTCGTGATCTCGATGCTGCTGGCGCCGGAGTTCTTGTCCTGGAGTTCAAGCCAGCGAATGATCTTTGAGGCGGTCTCATCCTTGATGCGGGTTGCCGTGGTGCGGGCGGTGACCCAGTCGCCTGACTGCGCGTCTGACAGGGCAGACTGCACCAGTGCGTAGTCCGCATAGGTGAGGTTCAGCCCGGGCAGGGGCACCGTCGCGTTTGGATCAATGGCGGGTGGTGCCGGCCGCTCAGTGGGCACGGCCTGGGCATGTGCCGTCATCATCCCAAGGGGGACCAGCAAAGCCGCCATCGCTGCGCTGCGAAGAAGGGAGCCGAAAGGGCGATGGGGACGGGCGGTCAAAGATGACATCATTTCTACCGGTTTGGAGCAGGTGGCAGGGGGGAGCGGCGTACCGTTTGCAAGAGTGTAACCGCGAATTGTGACGTGTGGGGGATGCTTTTTGTGAAAGTGATCCGGTGAATTGGCGCAGGCCTCCCGCACAGCTTGGGCGTGTTGGAGCAATGCGTCTTTAACATATGAGCTAGTCTCCGCCGATCAGTGGCAGAACAGCCGTTGCGGCTTGGCGCGCGTTCCCATAATGTCCGCGCCCGCACCTCATGATGAGGCGTGCTGCGTCGTCGTTGCGCGCATTCTTTCGTTTTTCCAGGGACCAGACCGATGTTCAAAGGCTCAATTGTCGCTCTCATCACACCATTCGATGGTGAGAATGTGGACGAGAAAGCGCTGCGCGGTCTTGTGGACTGGCATGTGGATCAGGGCACGCACGGCATTGTGCCCTGTGGCACGACAGGTGAAAGCCCGACCCTGAGCCACGATGAGCACAAGCACGTGGTCGAGATCGTGGTTGAGCAGGCCGCTGGTCGCGTTCCCATCATGGCGGGCACAGGCTCGAATGCGACCGCTGAAGCAATCGCGTTTACCCAGCACGCGGCAAAGGTCGGCGCGCAGGGTGCGCTGGTCGTGACGCCGTATTACAACAAGCCGTCTCAGGAAGGTCTGTACCAGCATTATATGGCAGTGGCCGACAGCGCTGATATTCCCGTGTTCATTTACAATGTGCCCTCGCGCAGTGTTGTCGACATGAGTGTGGAGACGATGGCGCGGCTGGCAGAGCACAAGAATATCGTCGGTGTGAAGGACGCGACGGCAGAACTCGATCGGGTGCTGCTGACACGCGCTGCCATTGGGCCGGATTTCATTCAGCTGACCGGCGAAGATGGGTCTGCGCTGGCCCACCACGTGATGGGTGGGGTTGGCTGCATTTCCGTGACCGCCAATGTGGCGCCTGCTGCCTGTGCCGAGTTTCAGAATGCGTGTATGGCCAAGGACTATGATCGTGCGCGGGACATCCAGGATCGTCTGATTGGTGTTCATGAAGCGATGTTCTGCGAAACAAGCCCGGCGCCGGTGACCTATGGATGCAGTCTGCTGGGGCTTGCGCCGAACACGGTGCGCTTGCCTCTCGTGACTGCGTCTGCGGCTGCTGAAGCGCAGGTGCGCGACGCCATGTCCAAGGCCGGACTTCTCAATAGCTGATTTTAGTCAGCATCAGGATCAAATCTCATGGCAGTGAAAAAGAAAGGGGCGTCGGTACAGCACAAGGTAGCTGCTGAAAACCGTAAGGCGCGCCATGCCTATGAGATTGGCGATACGATGGAGACCGGCGTCATGCTGCAGGGCACAGAAGTTAAATCCCTGCGCGACGGCCGGTCCAACATCGCAGAAAGCTACGCGTCCATTGAGAATGGTGAGCTCTGGCTCATCAACAGCTACATCCCGACATATGACGCGGCCAGCCGCTTCAACCATGCGCCGCGTCGTCCGCGCAAGTTGCTGGTGCATGCGCGGGAACTTGCCAAGCTGCATGCCGCTGTTCAGCGTGATGGCATGACGCTGGTGCCGCTCAAGCTCTATTTCAATGACAGAGGCCGGGCAAAGCTCGAACTGGCGATTGCCAAGGGACGCAAGGCGCACGACAAGCGCGAAGCGGACAAGAAGCGGGACTGGCAGCGCGACAAGGCGCGGATCATGCGCGAACGCGGTTAGGCCTTCTCAGGCTGGCGTTTCAGATCATCCGTAATCTGAGAAAATACATCTTCAAACATTTCTTCGGTGAGACGGCCGGTGTTCGTGTTGTAGCGGGAGCAGTGATAGCTGTCGTACATCACAATGCCATCGAGCTCATGCCGGCTGGCGTGGCCGAAGGGGTGGTCGGCCAATCGGTAGCCGCCCATGCGCAGAACGCTTTCATGGGCGATACGGCCCAGGGCCAGCATGTGGGTGATCTTTGGAAGTGCCTTGATGCGCCCGATGAGGAAGGCCCGACAGGTATGGATTTCTGCAGTCGTCGGCTTGTTTTGCGGCGGCACGCATCTCACAGCATTGGTTATCATGGCGTCGTGGAGTATCAGTCCATCGTCTGGCCGGGCATCATAGGTGCCTTGTGTGAAGCCAAATTTTGTCAGGGTTGCGTAAAGCAGGTCACCTGCGTAATCGCCGGTAAAGGGCCGGGCCGTCTTGTTGGCACCTTGCAGGCCCGGGGCTAGGCCAACAATCAGCAGTCGGGCGTCGGGATCGCCGAAGGACTCCACAGGGCCGTTGTGCCAGTCGGGGTGCTTCGCCCGGTTTTCCTCATGAAACGCCACGAGCCGCGGACAATGCGGGCAGTCGTAGGGCGGCTCGGCGACGGGTGTGATGTCCGGGATATTTTTGCTGGATGCGCGACTCATGCGCGATCCTAACCGGCTTCTGCTTCGTCCTCATAGTCGTAGTAGTCGTCATCGTCCTCAGCCGCATCATCCTGCAGAGGGCGGACATTACCGTTGCTGCGCCCTATGAGATTTTGCAGCGTCTGCAGTTCAATGAACGTGTCTGCCTGACGCCGCAACTCATCGGCGATCATGGGCGGTTGCGACTTGATGGTGGAAATGACGGTAACGCGGACGCCTTTGCGCTGCACTGCTTCTACAAGGGAGCGGAAGTCGCCGTCGCCTGAGAACAGGATCATGTGTTCGATGTGCTCGGCCATCTCCATGGCATCGACTGCTATCTCGATATCCATATTGCCCTTGATGCGCCGGCGGCCCTGGCTGTCGGTAAACTCCTTGGTGGGCTTGGTCACCATGGTGTAGCCGTTGTAGTCGAGCCAATCGATCAAGGGCCGCAACGGTGAATATTCAGCATCCTCATTTAGGGCCGTGTAGTAGAAGGCGCGGATGAGATTCACGCGGCCAGTAAATTCTTCCAGCAGGCGTTTGTAGTCGATGTCGAAATCGAGTGCCTTGGTGGCGGAATAAAGGTTGGCGCCGTCAATAAACAGGGCGGTGCGATCGGTGGGTTTTAACTGCACGGGCAGAGGCTCCAGATCAAAAATTTTGGCTGTTTCGTTGGAGAACAACGAGTATTTCCAAGGAGTTAGAGTGTTTTGCGGTGAGGGAAAGGGTGTGGGGGACACAAATCTGTGATTAACGACGCTGCATTTGTTGCCTTTGGCGCAAACCTGCCGGGTCCGGCTGGTTCTCCGCTGGATAGTTTTCGCGCGGCCGCTGCCCTGATGGCGCGACGGGGTGTCCATTTCGCCCGGGTTTCTTCGGTTTACGCGAGTGACCCCTGGGGTGGCATACGCCAGCCCGTTTTTCTCAATGGCGTTTGGGAAATTAGAACCGTCCTTTCGCCTAACCGGTTGATGGCAGTGTTGCTTGAGGTCGAGCGGCAGCTGGGTCGTCGCCGCCGTGTGCGTTGGGGACCACGTGTTATTGACCTGGATTTGCTGGCTTTTGGCTCGCAATCAGGCAACTGGGCGGCGGGGGCGGCAGGCCGGGCATTGGTTGATCTGGAATTGCCGCATCCCCGCATGGCGGACCGGGCATTTGTGCTGCTTCCACTGGCCGAGATCGCGCCTCGGCTCAAACCCTGGGGTGAAGACCACGGTACGGTGTCCCAGATGGCCGAAAAACTGCCAATCAGCGCGCGTTTCACGATCCGGCGACAGAGCTGAGCCCTATTGCTCACTTGGCGAAATTCCCTTTGGAACGCTTGCGTTTGTGCAGTGCAGCGGTTAGGAGAGGGGTTCGGAAAAACCATTGCCTTGCCTTGCGGCGACCCCAATGCGCTCAGGGCCCAGGTTTACGCGTCTCGATTTTCAGGTCTGCGGCATCGCGTTGCTCGCTGAACCCGGATCTTCAGATCAGGCGCCTACTGGACTTTTTAGGAGACTTACATGGCTCGCGTTACCGTTGAAGACTGCATCGACAAGGTTCCAAACCGGTTTGAACTGGTTCTCCTGTCATCTCGCCGTGCTCGCTCCATGTCCTCTGGCGCAGCGCTGACGATTGACCGCGACAATGACAAGAACCCTGTTGTTGCTCTTCGCGAAATTGCAGAAGAAACCGTTGATTGCGCTGATCTGCGTGAAGACGTGATTGCTGGTCTGCAGCGCCACGCCATGACGGAAGCAGCCGACGACCTTCCCGAAGACGACGATGCTGTGCCCCTTCAGTTGGGCATGGAATCACGTGCCGACGACATGCCGGCTGGTGACAACTTCGGTAGCCGTGAAATGAGCGACGAAGACATGCTGCGTGCCCTGCATGATGCAGGTGAGAAAACAGCAGAACGCCCGGCAGGCACTGATGAGGAATACCCGGACCTCTAGGCCCAAAAAACCACCGGCCAAAAGCCGCGCCATCGACGCCGGGTCCACTGTGACCGACGGGGCCGTTGGCTCGCATCCGGTTGTCGCGGATATCGACACTCCTGTTCTGCCTGCTACCCCTGATCGCACGTACCGCCCCATGATCCGCCAGTATGAGTTGGTAGAGCGGGTGAAGGCCTATTATCCATCCGTGGATGAAGGGCTCCTCAATCGCGCCTATGTCTACGCGATGAAGATGCACGGGTCGCAGACGCGTGCCTCCGGCGATCCTTATTTTTCCCATCCCCTGGAAGTTGCGGGTCTTCTTACAGATCTTAAACTTGATCCAGCGACCATCGTGACTGCGCTGTTGCATGACACGATTGAGGACACGGATGCGACGCATGGGGAGATTGCTGATCTCTTCGGTGAGGAGATTGCCCAGCTCGTTGATGGTGTGACCAAGCTCACCCGGCTGGAGCTGACCAGCGAAGAGACCAAGCAGGCTGAGAATTTCCGAAAACTCATTCTGGCGATCTCGAAAGATGTGCGCGTCCTGCTTGTGAAGCTTGCAGACCGCCTGCACAACATGCGGACGCTTGAGCACATCAAGAAGTCCACGACGCGTCATCGTATCGCGCAGGAGACCATGGATATCTATGCGCCGCTTGCGGGCCGTATGGGTATGCAGGGCTTCCGGGATGAACTGGAAGACCTGTCCTTTGCCGTTCTGCAGCCTGAAGCGCGCCAGGCTGTGAAGGCGCGGCTTGATCAGCGGCAGGAAAGCAGCCGCGAGCTCGTCAAGCGCATTGCGGATGAGATCAAGAAACGGCTGGCTGAGGTCGGCATCGAGGCGTGGGTGTCAGGGCGCACCAAGAAGGCACATTCCATCTGGAAGAAGATGGAGCGTAAATCCATTTCGCTTGAGCAGCTGTCAGACATCTACGGCTTCCGAGTGGTGGTGGATTCCGTGGATGACTGCTACCGCGCACTGGGCATTCTGCATTCCACCTGGCCCGTCGTGCCGGGTCGCTTCAAGGACTACATCTCAACGCCAAAAGGCAACAACTACCGCTCGATCCACACCACTGTAGTGGGCCCCGAGCGCGAGCGTGTGGAGATGCAGATCCGTACGCTCGAGATGCACGAAGTGGACGAGTACGGCGTGGCTGCCCACTGGTTCTACAAGGACTACGTCGAGAACGGATCGAAGAAGAATGTCGCTGCCTCCGACGAACTTGTTGCGCCGTTCCGCTGGCTGCGGCAGGTGGTTGAGCTGCTGGAGCATGGAGCGACACCGGAAGAATTTCTCGAGCATACAAAGCTCGAGATGTTTCAGGACCAGGTTTTCTGCTTCACGCCCAAGGGCCGCCTGATCGCGCTGCCGCGCGGCGCCACGCCAATTGATTTTGCCTATGCGGTGCATACGGACATTGGCGACAGATGTGTGGGTGCCCAGGTCAATGGACGCCATGTGCCATTGCGCTCAGCGCTGCGCAACGGTGATGAAGTCGAGATCATCGCAACCGAACAGCAAGTGCCGCCGCCGGGCTGGGAAGACATCGTCAAGACGGGTAAGGCCCGTGCGGCGATCCGGGCCCATCGCCGGCGGGCGGAGCGCGGCGAGCATATCCGCCTTGGCCGCGGCATCGTTGAGGCTGCGCTGCGGGCCGAAGGACTGCCGCGCGACGAGGCGGCACTTGAGGTGGCACTTCACGACATGCAGACGGTGTCGCTCGACAACCTGTTTGAACAGGTAGGCCGCTCAACATTGAGCGTGGATACCGTCGTGCAGATCATGATGAAGCACTTCACCCCGGAAACGGTCTCCCGCCGCCCGAAAATCAAAGGGGCCAAGGTGGCTGCTGCCGCAGAAAAAGCGCGCGCGGAAGGCAGCGTCCCGCGCCGCCGCCCGGATGCGGTGCCGATCACGGGAGCCGGGCCTGGAACCGGCGTGACGCTGTCTGCTGTTTCAATGCCCATACCGGGTGACCGGGTGGTCGGCATCGTACAGCCGGGCAAAGGCGTGGAGGTCTTTAGAATAGACAGCCCATCTCTTGCCGATTTTGACGATGAGCCGGACCGGTGGATTGATCTGGCCTGGGATATTGATCCTGAAGAGCACGAGCTTTTTCCGGCACGGGTCATTCTCACGCTTGCGAACTCGCCTGGTGCTTTGGGAGAGGTCGCAACCATTACCGGCAAGTATGGCGCCAATATTGAGAACCTGATCACAACAGATCGGAAGTCTGATTTTTACGAGATGGTGGTGGATATCGGCGTTGAGGGTGCCAAGCACCTGGAGCGGCTGCTGACGGGTCTGCGGGCTCTCAAATGCGTGTCATCTGCAACCCGCGCGTATGGTTGAGACTATTTGCAAGCGCAGGCTGGTTTGCTATTGAGCGGTCATGACAAGCAATAGCGACATGCAGAATTCCATCGATACGCCGGCCAATCCCGGCCCCCTTGGCCTAGAAGAGGTTCTTCATGAGTTCCGGGCGGCGGGCGCGCTTCTGGAAGGACATTTCATCTTGTCCTCAGGGCGCCACTCCGGCACGTACCTGGAAAAGAACAAGGTGTTCATGGACCCGGCCCGCACGGCGCGTCTGGCGCACGCGCTGGCGCAGAAGGTCCAGGCAACGGTTAAGGGCGACATCGATATTGTTGTTGCCCCGGCTGTTGGCGGCATCATTCCCGGCTATGAAATGGCGCGGCAACTTGGCCTCAAATCCATGTTTACCGAGCGTGAAGAGGGCAAGTTCGTCCTGCGCCGGAATTTTGTTCTGGAACCCAATGCCCGCGTGCTGATGGTCGAGGACATTGTGACCACCGGTCTGTCCTCACGTGAGTGTCTTGCGGCCATCCGTGAGGCGGGGGGCAATCCTGTTGCTGCGGCGTGCTTCGTGGATCGTTCAGGCGGCAAGGCTGACCTTGGTGTGCCGCTCGTGCCGCTGGCCCAGCTTGATGTGTCGAGCTATGCGCCGGACGAGCTACCCGAAGCCTTGGCAGCCATTCCCGCTGTGAAACCGGGTAGCCGAAACCTCAAGGCCTAGGGACCGCATAGCTGGACAGCGTGCTGTGAACTTTACTTTGGGGCCTGGGCGCACCATTTTTGAGCCTATGAGCACCAACACACTTCGCCTTGGCGTCAATATCGATCATGTGGCCACCATCCGTAATGCGCGGGGAGGGCAGCATCCCGACCCCGTGCGCGCGGCCGAGATTGCGGCCAAAGCCGGGGCGGATGGGATAACAGCCCATCTTCGCGAGGACCGGCGACATATCTCCGATACCGATATTGACCGGCTGATGGACACTCTGGAGCTGCCGCTCAATCTTGAAATGGCGGCGACGGAAGAAATGCTTGAGATTGCGCTCAAGCATAAGCCCCATGCCTGTTGCCTCGTGCCCGAGCGCCGGGAAGAGCTGACCACGGAAGGCGGACTTGATGCCGCTGCCCAGCACAATCAACTAGCGCCTTATGTGAGCGAGCTTGTTGATGCCAAGATCCGCGTCTCGCTGTTCGTCAATCCGGATCGCGTGCAGCTGGCGGTTGCCAAGGCCATGGGCGCCCAGGTGGTGGAGCTTCACACGGGCTCATATTGCGACGCCTTGAATGATGGCGACGCTGAGAAGGCAGCAGGCGAACTCGCACGCCTTCAGCAGGCCGCCCGCGAAGGCCACGAGATGGGTCTGGAAATGCATGCGGGTCATGGCATTACTTTTGATGGCGTCGGCGCAATTGCAGCGATACCTGAGCTGGTTGAGCTCAACATTGGTCACTTCCTGATCGGGGAGGCGATTTTTGGTGGGCTTGATTCAACCATCCGGCGCATGCGGTCCATGATGGATCAAGCCCGCGCGTCCTCGAAGACGGCAATTGCGTGAGGCTGACATGATCCTTGGTATCGGAAATGACCTGATCGACATCCGCCGCATCGAGAAGACGCTGGAGCGGTTTGGTGATCGTTTTATCCAGCGGATTTTCACTGACATCGAGCAGGCCAAGTCAGAGCGCCGTTTGCAACGGGCGGCGTCTTATGCCAAGCGCTTTGCGGCCAAGGAAGCCTGTTCAAAGGCGCTTGGCACAGGGTTGCGACAGGGAACATTCTGGCGGGATATGGGTGTTGCCAATCTGCGCAGCGGCAAACCGACCATGGTGCTGACCGGCGGTGCGCTGGGCCATCTTGAACGCATGACGCCCGAAGGCATGGTGGCTCAGATTGATCTGACGATCACCGATGACATGCCGCTGGCACAGGCCATCGTGATCATCTCTGCGGTTCCAGCCAAGAGCTGATAAGAGTACCGGTATGACTGAAACCAACGCACCCTACAAAGTCGCCGCACTGTATCACTTTGCGGTCGTGGATGACCCGGCTGGCCTGCGGCCCGACATTACCGATATCTGCAAATCAAACGGGCTGATGGGGACCATTCTTCTGGCCCCTGAAGGCATCAACGGAACCGTTGCCGGCACGCCTGAAGGCGTCGACAAGACGATTGCCTATCTGAAATCACTGCCGCAGTTCACAGGCCTTGAAGTCAAGTATTCTGTCGCAACGGACATGCCGTTCTTGCGGATGAAGGTTCGTCTCAAGAAAGAAATCGTGACCATGGGCGTGGAGGGTATCGATGCCGCCCGCGCCAAAGGCGAATATGTGGACCCGCTGGCGTGGAATGACGTGATCAGCGATCCGGATACGATCGTCATTGATACGCGCAATGCCTATGAGGTTGCGATTGGAACTTTTGAAGGCGCGATTAATCCGGATACGGAGACATTCCGCGACTTTCCAACATGGTTTGATGATTTTGCCAAGAACCTGCGCAAGGACACGGGCGAGCAGCCCAAGATCGCGATGTTCTGCACCGGTGGTATCCGCTGCGAGAAAGCCACCGCCTATGTGAAAGCGCAGGGGTTTGAGGATGTTCATCACCTCAAGGGCGGCATTCTCAAATACCTCGAGAACGTGCCTGAAGAAGACAGCAGCTGGAATGGTGACTGCTTCCTGTTTGATCAGCGTGTGGCTGTGGGCCATGGGCTGAGGGAAAGCGACTATGGCCAGTGCTATGCGTGTCGTATGCCGCTCAACGCAGAAGAACGCGCTTCTGAGAAGTATGTTCACGGCGAGTCCTGCCCGCACTGCTTTGACACCAAAACGCAAGAACAGCGTGAGCGATATCGCGAGCGCCAGCGTCAGGTGAACCAGGCGGCTGAAGAAGGCCGTAAACATCTGGGGTCGCGATGAGTGCAGAGCCGATCCTCTTCAGCTTTCGCCGCTGCCCCTATGCCATGCGGGCGCGGATGGCTTTGCTTGTGAGCAAGACGCCGGTGCGGCTGCGTGAAGTTGTGCTGCGTGACAAGCCCGAGGAGATGATTGAGGTCTCGCCGAAGGCGACGGTTCCCGTGCTGCTGCCGGAAGAGGGCCGCGTCATCGATGAGAGCCTTGCCATCATGTTGTGGGCGCTGGAACGCAATGACCCTTATGAATGGCTGGACAATCAGCAAGCCAGCCTTGAATTAATTCAGGAAGCGGATGGCGGCTTCAAGGACAATCTCGACCGCTATAAATATCCGACACGCTATGAAGGCGTGGATCCGGTTGAGCAGCGCGATGCCGGTGTCGTGTTCCTCAAGAAACTTGACGAGATGATTGCGCAGGAAGGGCAGCTACTTGGCGCAGAGCCGCGCCTCGCTGACCATGCGATCTTTCCGTTCGTCCGGCAGTTCGCCAATACGGATCGGGAGTGGTTTGACGCGTTGCCGCTGCCGTCATTGCAGAAGTGGCTGGAGGGGCATCTGGCTTCTGATCTGTTTGCCACCACCATGACCAAGTATCCGCAGTGGAAGAGTGGCGATCCGGAGCCTGTCTTCGCGGGATAATTTGGGCGCAAAGGCCTCAAAACATTGCGATTCCGCTGGATTGCGGCTATCAGCGCCACATATATGGCAATTCTTCATGCTATTCGGGCACAATTGACCGAATTCGGCATGAGGCTCCATCAGGCAGCGTGATGCCTGACAGAGTGGGTGGAAAGCTTGTGAGCATGACGGACAAGACGAGTTCAGCGCAGTCCAGCGGCGTGATGGAAACCATGCGCACGGTGGGGTACGCCCTGCTGATCGCGCTGGTCATCCGGGCATTGCTGTTCCAGCCGTTCTCAATTCCCTCGGGCTCCATGCTGTCGACGCTGCTGATCGGTGACTACCTGTTCGTCTCCAAATATGCCTATGGCTATTCGAAGCACTCCTTGCCATTCAGTCCGCCCTTGTTCTCCGGTCGTATTCTGGGCGGCGAACCTGAGCGGGGAGATGTTGCGGTTTTCAAATTGCCGACCGACGGGCGCACGGATTACATCAAACGTGTGATTGGCCTGCCGGGCGATCGGATCCAGATGCGCGACGGGCAGCTTTTCATCAATGACGAAGGCGTGCCGCGTGAGCGGGTTGAAGACTTTGTGGAAGAAGACCGGTTCGGCAATATCCGGCGGGTGGCGCGCTATCGCGAGACCCTGTCTAACGGGCGCAGCTACCTCACGCTGGATCAGGTGCGTGGCAGCTCCGGCGACAATACCGGTGTCTTTACGGTACCGGCCGGGCATTTCTTCATGATGGGTGACAACCGGGACAACAGCCAGGACAGCCGGGTGCCCGGTGCCGTGGGCTATGTGCCGTTTGAAAATCTGGTGGGTCGCGCGGAGTTCATTTTCTATTCAACGGATGGCTCATCGCGCTTCTGGGAATTCTGGCAGTGGCCGGGCGTGACACGCTGGGGTCGCATCGGGCAGGGCGTCAATTGACGCGCAAGCCATCCACCAGGGGCCAGAGTGCTGATCAAAAGACAGCCGATGACCCAGCCGCGTTGGCAAAACAACTTCAGTACAGTTTCGACAATCCTGATCTGCTAGAGCGGGCGCTGACCCATGCCAGCGCGACCCCGGTGTCCGGCCCGGACAATGAGCGCATGGAGTTTCTTGGCGACCGGGTGCTGGGGCTGGTCATTGCAGACGCCTTGCTGACCCGGTTTCCATCCGCGCCTGAAGGTGAGATGGCGCCGCGTCTCAACAAGCTTGTACGTCGCGAAACATGTGCGGATGTGGCCCGCGATCTTGAGCTTGGCCGCTATCTGCATCTGGCACCGGCGGAAGTGGCCCAGGGTGGACGGGACAAGACGGCCATTCTGGCCAATGCCATGGAAGCTGTGATTGCAGCGCTTTACATGGATGGTGGGTTGGAGCCATCTCGTGCATTTATTCTCAATGCGTGGGACAAGGCATTTGATACGGTTGCGCAAATACCGCGTGATGCAAAAACCCTTTTGCAGGAGCGCCTGCATGCCATGGGTCAATCGCACCCGAAATACACGGTGGTGGGGCAGGCGGGTTCTGACCATGCGCCTGTGTTTGATGTGGAAGTTCATGCGGGTGACGCAGGTGTTGCGCGCGGCCAAGGCTCCTCGAAACGCAATGCCGAGCAAGCGGCTGCAGCGGAACTGCTGAGCCAACTGGAAGAAAGAGAATGAGTGAAGAGACCGGCACCAGCAAAGCGGGCTTTGTCGCACTGATCGGTGCGCCCAACGCGGGCAAGTCCACGCTTCTCAATCAGTTGATTGGTCAGAAGCTGGCGATCGTAACCCACAAGGCGCAGACAACGCGCACGCGCATCCGTGGCATCACCATGGAAGGCAAAAGCCAGATTGTATTTGTGGACACACCGGGCATTTTCACGCCCAAGCGGCGCCTCGATAAAGCGATGGTGGCTGCGGCATGGGGCGGGGCAGATGATGCCGATGTGACGGCCCTTATTGTGGACGCCAAGCGGACGCGACCAGACCATGAAGGCTTCATCGCCATTCTGGACAGTCTGGCAGGCGCCAAGCATCCGTGTCTGCTGGTGCTCAACAAGGTGGATGAGGCGCCCAGAGAGCGCTTGATGGAGCTGGCCGCTGTGGCCAATGAAAAGGCCACCTTTGCTGACACGTTCATGATCTCGGCTCTCAATGGCTCCGGCGTTGCAGACCTGCGTGCCCGCCTTGGAGACATGATGCCTGAGGGACCGTATCTCTATCCAGAGGACCAGGTGGCGGATTTGTCTCAGCGTGTGTTGGCGTCAGAAATCACGCGTGAGAAGCTTTTCCTGCGAATGCATGACGAACTGCCATACGCGACCACCGTCGAGACAGAAGGTTGGACCGTCAAAAAGGATGGCTCGGTCAAGATTGATCAGGTGGTCTATGTGGAACGTCCCGGCCAGAAGGGCATTGTTCTTGGCAAGGGCGGGGCTGCGATCAAGGAAATCGGGTCGCAGGCGCGCAAGGACATTGAAGAGGCGCTTGATATCAAGGCGCATCTCTTCCTGTTTGTAAAAGTGCGTGAGAAGTGGGGCGATGATCCGGAGAGATACCGGATGATGGGGCTGGATTTCCCCGGCAAATAGGCGTCCTTGGTGCGAGTAGTTTTCCACAGAGTGGGATAAGCCGGTGCATAGTCGCAGTTTTGTTGTCATTCCGTCTTAATCCAAACTGCTAAGTTATTGATTTTACTGAATTGCATCCGCGACTCAGTTGTCATGATCCAGACCGAAGGCAGGAGCGCGCGCACCCATGGATTGGTCCGATGAAGGCATCGTTCTGCACGTGCGCCCTCACGGTGAAAGCTCGGCCATTCTCGAATTGTTGACGCGGGATCACGGCCGCCACATGGGGCTGGTCCGGGGTGGCGGCTCGAAGCGCATGCGCGGCGTGTTGCAGCCGGGAAACACACTGAGCGTCACCTGGCGGGCCCGGCTTCAGGAGCATCTTGGCAACTACACCGCAGAGCCGGTGGCGCAGCGGGTGGCAACCGTGCTGGCTGATCGTCAGGCACTCGCGGGGCTCACCTCATCTGCCGCCCTGGCCAGTGCTGTCCTTCCGGAGCGAGAGGCACATCCCCGGGTGTATGATGGCCTGACAATCCTGCTTGATGCGCTGGATGCGCCTGAGACCTGGCCGGCTATTTTGGTACGCTGGGAGCTTGGATTGCTTGAGGATCTCGGCTTTGGGCTTGATCTCTCAGCCTGTGCCCTGACGGGTGAGACGGACAATCTGGCCTATGTGTCCCCCCGATCGGGCCGTGCCGTCACCGCTGAAGCAGCGGGCACCTACAAGGAGCGCTTGTTGCCGCTTCCACCGTTTTTGACCGGTGGCGGGCAGGCGAGTGCGGATGATGTTCAGGATGGCCTGCGGTTGACCGGGTTTTTCCTGGAAAAGCGGGTGTTTGCGCCAACAGACAAGCAATTGCCGGTGCCGCGCATTGGCCTTGCTGAGGTTCTGGCAGCTTCTGCGGGCAGCTAACCGCCGCTTATGGTTGCGCCGACTAGCGCCACAAAGGCCATCATCGCGAACACGGCGGTTCCGGCGTAAAGCGGGGTGTTTGTCACGCTGCGCTTTGTCAACTGTACCTGTCGCCAGGGCACGACCAGTATGGCTGGTAGAATGAGCAGTGTTCCGGCGCCTCCGGCCAGTTTTGCGGCCGTTTCAGCCGTCAGGGCGAAGCTGGACTGAGGAATGCCATAGCTCGCCAGGGCCGCTATCAGCAGCGCTGCGACGGCCATGAACAGCCAGTATTGCCGGTTGGAGATCATGGGGCTCCTGATCCGCTTTTGATCGCTTGACCACGCCGGATGCGCGGGCGACCAACTACACTACGCAGAATAGCTTGATTCGAGCCACATTCCGCTTTCCGGCGGGTGAATAGGCCCGATCAAATTCGACCGACATTGTGCCCATTGGAGTGACATGAGCAAGCCGACAACGCCCCCGGACGATGCCCGCCCGATTGCCCTGCGAGAGGCGCTCGAAGAGCGGTATCTGGCCTATGCCCTGTCCACCATTACCCAGCGTGCGTTGCCGGATGTCCGGGACGGCCTGAAGCCTGTCCAGCGGCGTCTGTTATTCGCGATGCGGCAGCTCAAGCTCGACCCCAATACCGGTTTCAAGAAGTGCGCTCGCGTGGTGGGTGAAGTCATCGGCCGATATCACCCCCATGGTGACCAGTCGATTTATGACGCACTGGTGCGTCTGGCTCAGGACTTTGCACAGCGTTACCCCATGGTTGAAGGGCAGGGCAACTTCGGGAACATCGACGGCGATAACGCTGCTGCCATGCGATACACCGAAAGCCGGATGACTGAGGTTGCCCGGCTGATGCTGGATGGCCTCGACGAAGACACGGTGGACTTTCGCGATACCTATGATGGCGAAGACGAAGAACCGGTGGTTCTGCCCGGTGCGTTTCCCAATCTGCTGGCCAATGGCACGACGGGCATTGCCGTTGGCATGGCCACGTCCATTCCGCCGCACAACGCAGCTGAACTTGTGGATGCGTCACTGCATCTCATCAAGCAGCCCAATGCGCGTGACGAGACGTTGCTCAAATATGTTCCGGGGCCTGATTTTCCGACTGGCGGCGTACTGATTGAGCCGGCGGAGAACATTGCAGAAGCCTATCGTACGGGACGTGGCTCTTTCCGTCTGCGGGCGCGATGGGAGCGCGAAGATACGGGGCGGGGCGGCTACCAGATTGTCGTCACGGAGATGCCCTATCAGGTTCAAAAGGCGCGGCTGATCGAGCGGGTGGCTGATCTGCTGCAGGCGAAGAAGCTGCCACTGCTGGGCGACATTCGTGACGAGTCCGCTGAGGATGTGCGGCTGGTGCTCGAGCCCAAGGTGCGGACCATTGATCCTGAAGTCTTGATGGAAAGCCTGTTCCGGGGCACGGACCTGGAAGTGCGCATTCCGCTCAACATGAATGTGCTGAGTGCCACCCAGGTGCCACAGGTGATGAGCCTCAAGGATGTGCTGCGGGCGTTTCTTGATCACCGTCGGGTTGTTCTGCAACGGCGAACGAACTTCCGCCTTGGAAAGATTGCGCATCGGCTTGAGGTGCTGGAGGGCTACCTTGCCGCCTATCTCAATCTCGATGAAGTAATCCGGATCATCCGTGAAGAGGATGAGCCGAAGAAGGAACTGATCAAGGCGTTCAAGCTGACCGACGTTCAGGCGGAAGCCATTCTCAACATGCGCCTGCGCTCTTTGCGTAAGCTCGAAGAGATGGAAATCAAAGGTGAGCACAAGGAGCTGACGGCAGAACGTAAGACGCTCAACGCCCTGATGAAATCAGAAGGCAAGCAGTGGGATACGATTTCCGGCGAGCTTAAAGAACTCAAGAAGACGTTTGGACCCAAGACGGATATCGGCCGACGGCGCACGGAACTGACCGACGCGCCAGACGTTGACGAGGCCGCTGTTGTTGAAGAGCTGACCGTCAAGGAACCCATTACTGTCGTGTGCTCGGAGAGCGGCTGGATCCGCTCCATGAAGGGGCATACGGACGATACGTCGACACTCAAATACAAGACCGGCGATGGGCCACGGTTCGCAGTCCATGCGCAGTCGACGGACAAGATCATTCTGTTTGCCACCAATGGGCGGTTTTACACCTTGGATGCAGCCAAGTTGCCCGGTGGGCGCGGTTTTGGGGAGCCTGTGTCTGTGATGGTGGATCTGGGTGACGGGGAAACGATCGTGTCTCTGTTTGTGCACAAGCCCGGCAGGCAATTGCTGGTGGCGTCGCAGACCGGATACGGCTTTGTGGTTCCCGAAGACGAAATCGTTGCGATGACGCGCAAGGGCAAGCAGACGCTGAACCTCGCATCAGGGGACGAAGCGCAGACATGTGTGACAGCTGATGGCGATACGATTGCCGTCATGGGTGAGAACCGTAAACTGCTGTTGTTCCCGCTTGAGCAGGTCAACCAGATGACCCGTGGTCGTGGCGTTCGTTTGCAGCGCTACAAGGATGGCGGATTGCGTCAGGCCAAGGTCTTCAAACTCAAGGAAGGCTTTCAGTGGCGTGACGGCGGCGGTCAGAAGACGATTGATGCCAAGGCCCTCAAGGACTGGCGGGGCGACCGTGCGCAGGCCGGGCGTCTCCCGCCAACCGGGTTCCCCAAGCGGGACTGGACTACGTTTGACGGGTCAATCCAGAGCGAGCTGTAACCAAAGCGAGCTTCCGGGCTTACTCCGCCGTGAAAAGGTGGATGCGGTCATAGCCCCAGTAGCGGACCATGAGCTGATACTCCGCGCCTGACGTGTAGCGGGCTGCATCCAGCGTGATGGCGTTGACGTCTTCGAGATAGCTCTCGGGCGTCAGGTCGGCATTCATGACCACCTGCGCGCAGATTTCTTCCGGCTCGCCCTGTACGAAGTTGCCGCCACGATCCGCCACAAACCAGCGATGGACACGGCAGGGGGTTGAGGCCTCCAGCAGGATCGGATCGTCGGTATTGTTCTTGAGATTGACCGTATAGCTGAACGGTACGTCGCCTTCACGGGGCAGAATGACCTTTTCAGGTGCTGTCACAGTCAGATGCACCGGATCCTGGTCCAGCTCCAGCCAGCCTTGGCTGATTGCCACGGATACAATGCCGACAACTGCGATCATGATCAGCGTTGTTGCCATGTAGTTGGGGAGGCGCGGGCCGTCTGCTTTTTTGTCAATCGCCATGAAGTGTCTTCCTAGTAGTTAGCCGAAAACGATCTCGGGCAGCCAAGTGGCGATCTCAGGGAACACCGACAATATGACCAGAGCAAGGAGCTGGATGATCACGAAAGGGATGGCCCCGCGATAGATATCGGTGGTCTTGACCTCGGGCGGTGCGACGCCACGCAGATAGAACAGGGCAAAGCCGAAGGGCGGCGTCAGGAACGATGTCTGCAGGTTGATCGCCATCATCACACCCAGCCAGATGGGGTCGACGCCCATCATCAGCAGCACCGGGGCGACAACGGGCACAACCACAAATGTGATCTCGATGAAGTCGAGGAAGAATCCCAAGAAGAACATCACCAGCATGACGATGATCATGGCGCCGACGACACCGCCGGGCATGGCATTCAGAAATTCGTGCACCGTGTCATCGCCGCCAAGCCCTCGGAAGACCAGGCTAAACAGGGCAGCGCCCACGAGGATGACAAAGACCATTGAGGTGATCTCGGTAGTGGTCCTCACCACCTGACCCAGGCACCCGTTGCTCAGGGTGCGGAGCAAGGAGACATACATGCCCCAGGCCACGATGGCGCACAGCATGTAGGCAGCGCCACGCGCAATCTGCAGTGTGGTGCTGTCCGTGTTGAGCCCGAGGCGCAGGTCAAAGCTGGATGTCAGGACGAACAGGCCGAGGATGGACGCGGCCGCCAGAACCGGTGGCAGCAATCCATTGATGTGGATCTTTGACATCAGGCGGATGATGCCGCCACGCAGGGCAGGTCCGTCATTGTGTCCGGCCAGTTCGAGCAATGGTTGGCGATATCCCGCCAGCAGCGTAGCGCCAACTGCACCGACGGCGGCAGCTTCTGTTGGCGTCGCGACGCCCGTCAGGATTGAACCCAGCACCGCGACAATCAGCAGGACAGGTGGAATGAGGGCCTGCAGGATTGGGCCAAGGCCTGGCTGCTCTGCCAGCTCGGAGGCATCAAGGGCGGGCGACGACGCGGGTTTAAAGAAAGCCATCATCAGCTGATAGGTGATGTAGAGGCCCACAAGCATCAGGCCTGGCAGAAGGGCTCCGGCAAACAGGTCACCTACCGACAAGGCATCGGGTGAGAAATTGCCCATGGAGAGTTGGGCATTCTGGTAGGCGCTGGACATGACATCGCCCAGCAGAACAAGCACGATTGAGGGTGGAATGATTTGTCCCAGCGTGCCGGCAGCCGCGATCGAGCCGGTTGCAAGGGCAGGGTCGTAACCGCGCTTCAACATGGTGGGCAGGGAGAGCAGGCCCATGGTCACAACGGTTGCGCCCACAATGCCGGTTGAAGCTGCGAGCAGGGCACCCACGATGGTGACCGAAATGCCAAGGCCACCACGCATGGTACCGAACAGGCGGCTCATGTTTTCCAGCAGCTCTTCGGCAACCTTGCTGCGTTCCAGCATCACGCCCATGAAAACGAAGAGCGGCACCGCGATCAGCGTCTCATTGGTCATGGTGCCGAAAATGCGCTGAGGGAAGGCGCGCAGGAACGACAGGTCAAAGACGCCCAGCATCGCGCCGAGGATGGCAAAGATCAAAGCCGTGCCCGCAAGGGTAAAGGCGACGGGGAATCCGGCCAGCAGAAAGATGCAGGCCGTGGCGAACATCGCAATGTCGAGAATGTCAGCGACGTCCATTACATGAGCTCCGGCGGTGCTTCGGCGCTCGGCGCTTCCTGCCCCCGCAGGATGCGTATGGAATGTGCGGCCAGTGATACGCCCTGCAGTGCCACCAGACCGGCGAAGACGATGATCACCGTCTTGAGCAGATAGACCCCATGAATGCCGCTTGTTTCCTTCGAGCCTTCAAAGATTGCCCATGAGTTGGACACGTAAGGCCATGCGAGCCAGATGACCGCAATGCACATGGGCAACAGGAAGAACAAAACACCACAAAGGTCGGTGATGGCTTTCCGCCGCGGCGTGGCTTCACGATAGAACACATCAACCCGCACATGGCCGTTGTGGAGCAGGGTGTAGCCTGCCGCCAGCATGAACAGGAAGCCGTGCATGTAGACGATGGATTCCTGCATCCAGATGGAGCCGATGCCAAAGACGTAGCGCTGTACAACAATGACGAACTGCACGACGACCATAATCAGAACCAGCCACGAGACCGTGCGCCCAATGCGATTGTTCAGTCCATCAATGAGGGCGATGAGGCGTGTCACGAGCGGTGCCGTCTAGCCTTCACTGCCGGTGCGCATGTTGACATAGGCTTCTTCTGAGATGCGCGTCCAGCGGATGGAGTTGTCCAGGTTCTCGCGGAAGCTCTTGTAGATGCGTCCGGCGATTTCGCTTTCCTTGGAGGCTTCTTCCAGCACCTTGGCTGATGCGTCGCGGAAGCCGGTAAAGACTTCATCAGAGAACTTTTCGAGGATTACGCCATGGTCGCGCAGCAAAGTATCGAGCGCTGCGGAGTTGTGATGGTTGAATTCTGCGAGGGTGTAGTCGTGTTCGGTGTGGCAGACATTCTGGATGATGCCCTGTTGCGACTTGGTGAGGCTTTCAAACACGTCCTTGTTGAAGACCGTCGCAAGGGCGGCGCCTGGTTCGTGGAAGCCGGGCCAGTAGTAGTATTTGGTGACCTTGTAAAAACCCTGCGCGAGATCGTTCCAGGGGCCGACCCATTCCGTTGCGTCGATCGCTCCTGTCTGCAGGGCCTGATAAATGTCCGGACCCGGAAGGCTGACAGCGGCAGCTCCAAGCTGGCGGAGCACTTCGCCACCCAGACCGGGCATGCGGATCTTGAGACCTTTGAGGTCTTCGAGGCTTTCAATGCGCTTGTTGAACCAGCCGCCCATCTGCACGCCCGTGTTGGCGGAGAGGAAGCCCTTGAGATTGAACTGCGCGGATAGTTCGTCCCACAGCTCCTGACCGCCGCCATGATAGATCCATGCGGTCAGCTCATTTGCAGTCATGCCGAAGGGAACGGCCGTAAAGAAAGAGAACCCGACAGACTTGCCCTGCCAGTAGTACTCAGCCCCATTGTAACAGTCGGCGGTGCCAGTGGAGACAGCGTCGAAGCACTCAAATGCTGGAACCAGTTCACCGGCCGCATAGACCTTGATGGAGACCTGACCGTCGGTCGCATCTTCAATGCGTTTGGCAACGCGCTCAGCTGATGTGCCCAGCCCTGGAAAATTCTTCTGCCAGGTTGTCACCATCTTGAGCTTGCGCTTGCCGGTCAGAATGGCCGGGCTCGCAGGTGTCGTTTCAGTGCTGGCGGTCGTGGTTGAGGCGTTGTCACAGCCGGCAACAGCCAGCGTCGCGGCAGCAGCACCGGTTACGGCGGCGCCGGTCAGGAAATCCCTGCGTTTCATCTTAGTCTCCCCGGAGATATTTGACGCGCAGTATAGGGATGGGGAGGCGTGGCGCAATCAGGCGTTGGAGCCGGTGTCCGACGGTGGTTCCAGGGGAGCCCAACCATCCATGGTAAGGGCCTCCAGAGGCTGATACTTGGCCTTGTAGGCCATCTTCCGGCAGTCATCGATCCAGTAGCCCAGATAGACATAGGGTAGCCCCATTTCGCGGGCCTTCTTCACATGATCCAAAATCATGTAACTGCCCAGGCTGCGGGCTGATTCTGACGGGTCGAAAAAGCTGTAGACCATGGACAGGCCATCATCGATGACGTCCGTGACCGACGCGCCCACAAGCTTCTGGCGGCCCAGCGGTTCTAGTGTGTCATCGGCCGGGTCGGACCTGGTCCAATATTCAAAGATGAGCGTATCGACGGTGGTCTCTTCCACCATGGCCGAGAAATCATCTTCGTCCATGTCCGACATGCCGCCATTGGCGTGGCGATCCTGAAGATAAGTGTGGAGCAACTCGAACTGCGGCTCGGTCGCAATCGGTTCGCGGGGCACGCGCTCGAGGTCGGTGTTTTTCTTGATGATGCGGCGTTGCGACGTGGAGGGTGTGAAGATATCCACCGGGATGCGAACGGAGACGCAGGCGGAACATCCATCGCAGGCGGGCTTGTAGGCAATGGTCTGGCTGCGCCTGAAACCGGCCCCCGTCAGCATGGAATTGATCGTGTTGGCGTCCACATCGAGCAGATGGGTGAACACCTTTCGCTCAAGCTTTCCCTCCAGATACGGGCAGGGGGCTTCGGCGGTCAGGTAAAATCGCGGCGCGGTTTTGCCCGGGTGGGTCACGTAAGGCTCCGAGTCATGAAGGACATGATCACTCTACAAACCATAATACCACGGTGCGAACAGGGAAAAAGCAAGCCACAGAACAATCACCAGAGGCGCGCCGGCCTTCATAAAGTCCGAAAATCTGTAGTGCCCCGGACCAAGGACCAGCAGGTTGGTCTGGTAGCCCATGGGGGTGGCGAAAGAGCAGTTGGCGGCAAAGATCACAGCATAGACAAAGATCATAGGGTCGACGCCGAGGCCGTTGGCTGTGCTGATGGCGATGGGGACAAACAGCACCGCCGTAGCATTGTTGCTCAGCACGTTGGTCAAAATTGCAACGAGCAGGAAGAAGACCGACAGCACAACGGCCGGTCCAAGTGACGCGAAAACGGTTATGACCTGCTGGGCGATGTAGGTCGCGCCGCCGGTCATTTCCAAAGACGTGCCAAGGGCAAGGGCTGCGCCGACCAGCAGGAAAATCTGCCGGTCGATAGCACGGGACCCCTGGCGGATGTTGAGACAGCCTGAGGCGATCATGGCGAAGGCGCCGACCACGGCCGCAACGGCAATGGGGACAATGCCAAGGGCAGCCGCTGCGACTGTGCCGCCAAGAATGATCTGCGCCTTGCGGGCATTGCTCAGGTCTGGAATTTCAGTCGCCGACCATTCAAGCAGCAGGACATCGCGGCTGGTGCGCAGACCACGCACGCTTTCGCGGGTGCCGACAATCAACAGCACGTCACCGGGCTCAAGGCGTATGTCGCTCATCCGGGCACGGATCATGCGGCTGCGGCGCTGAACACCCAGGACGATACAATCGGTTTCCATGCGGAAACCCGCCTGTTCCACATTACGGCCGATGAGGCGCGAGCCCGGTGCGACGATGCTCTCAGCCAGCATGAGATCGCGCACGGGACGCTGATCGTCTCCATCATCGGGGTCGCTGGGGCCGCCATCCTGATGGATCAGGCCCTGAAAGATTTCCGGGTCCTGCTTGAGGGACTCTGTGAGGGTCGCGCGGGTGGCCGCGATGATCAGCGTATCGCCGGGGCGCAGGACCAGATCTTCAAACGGTGGCAGGAAGGCATGTTCGCCGCGCTGGACCATGCGCACGGTGATGTTCTTCAAGGCCGGAAACATGCCGCCGGTGGCCTTGCTGCCGACCATGGGATGGCCGTAGCCCAATTGAAGCTGGGCAATGAACTGCTTGCCTGAGCCTTCCATTTCCTGCGCGAGATTGGCCCGGGAGGGAAGCAGGCGGGGCAGGATGCCTGCCACATACACAATGCCGACGGCCGCCAGGAACATGCCGGGAATGGTAAAATCAAAGAACCCGATGCGGTCCAGTCCGGCGCGTTCGGCGGCACCGGATGCCAGCAGGTTCGTGGATGAGCCAATCAGCGTGGTCATGCCGCCGAGGATCGAGGCATAGGAGAGCGGGATCATCATCTTGGAAGACGAGATGGCTGCCTTGGCCGCCAGAGCACTGACGACCGGGATAAAGATCACGGCCACCGGTGTGTTGTTCATGAACCCTGAAACAATGAGAACGACCACCAGCATGACGCCGAGCGTCAGAAAGGGGGCGCGGGTGGCGTTTGCATTGCTGAGCTGGGCCAGGTCTTCCAGGGCACCGCTTTGAAACAGTCCCTGACCAACCACCAGCAAAGCCAACACGGCAATGAGGGCGGGATCTGCAAACCCGGCCAGCAGGACACGCGCATCCAGCAGGTTGTTGCCTGCGACAGCTTCGACCGGAAAGATATGGAAAAAAGCCAGCAACCCGGCGACAAGCGCCAGCGATGTCAGCTCAAGGGGAATGTTTTCAGACGCATAGGCGGCGATGGCCACGATGATCGCGGCAAACACCACCCACATCTGCCAGACGTGAGAAAAATCGGCCTCCATAGGCAGCATCTAGGCATGGGGAAGGGCGAAAGCCAAGCAGCGTTTTTGCTTGTTTTGTAGGGGAATCTTCTAGTGAGAAATCACCTGCGCATCGGGCGGAATGCTGGACGGAGAATTAATGACAACCGTTCCAATCAGATAGTCGTGCAGGCAGCGGCGGCGTTTGTTGAAGAACGGGAACAGGAACAAAATGATGGTGGTCGACCAAGACAGGTAGAACACCAAAGTCTGCAATGCGCCCTGCAGATATTCCGGCCGCGCCCCATCCCATGTCCGCACTTCAATGCCCATGAACCGCATGCCTGGTGTGGCCGAGCTGGGGCTACCAATGCTGAAGGTAAAATAGGCGAGCCACATGAGCGGCGTCACAAAAGGCAGCGCAGCCCATGCCAGCCCAAACGTCAAAAGGCCGAGGACAACAAATACCAGGGTGAGGAAAACGGTTGCGACCGCCAGCAGCAGCCAGTCGATCACGAAGGCCATAAAGCGCTTTTTCAGAATGCCGTCGAACAGCTCCGGGTAGCGATCCGCATCAATATGGATGGCGTCGGCGCCAGAGGCATCTCGCCAGTGCACCGGACCCGCGCGGTCAACCGTCGTCATTCACGTCTCCTGAAATCTACGTTCGTAGACGTAAAATGGGGACCAGGAGGCCGAAGTGCAATAGGGCGGTCTAAGGGGGGTGTTTTCGCCTAGCGCATCTGGCTTGGCGGCAGAACCGGGGCTTCGCGCAGCAGGACGATTGAAATGCGTCGGTTTGCGGCCATAAACGGGTCTTCCGGGAACAGCGGTTCTGAATCCGACTTGCCGGCCACCTGATAGACACGGTTCCCGTCCAGGCCATTTTCCATGAGCACCCGGCGCGCGGCATTGGCCCGTTCGGAAGTGAGTTCCCATGCGGTGTAGTCATCACCGGTGCTCATGGGTGTTGAATCCGTATGACCACCGATGGTGATGCGGTTGGGCAGCAGATTGAGTGTCTTGCCGATGGCATCCAGAAGCACCCGTGTGCGCTCGTAGGGCACAGCACTTTCAGCCGGGAACATGGAGCGGCCTTCCTGATCCACAAGCTGGATGCGCAGGCCTTCAGGTGTTTCGTCAATGATGATGTGCTTGGACAACTCAGCGAGTTCCGGCAGATCATTGAGGCTTTGACGGATCGACATTTCAGCGCGCGCGAAAGACCGGGCTTCCTGTTTCGCTTCGCCATTGTCGATCAGCAACTGACTCTCATGGGCCATCTCGGCGCCGTCTTCTTTCTTGTCGCCGATCTGGCCGTCGCCTGGCGTCTCACCCTTGTCCTTGCCTTCGTCTTCCTTCTGGGCCGGCGGGGCAATGGACACGACAACGGCTGTGATCGCGCCACCTTCCTTGGCACCGCGACTGTCATGGGCGGTACCGGCAAGAATGCCGCCGGAGCCTGAATTGGAGCGGCTGATATTGGGTGGCGCAAAGTAGTCGGCCAGGCCGTCTTTTTGCTCGGGCGTTGTCATGGAGATGAGCCACATGAGCAGGAAGAAGGCCATCATGGCGGTCACGAAGTCGGCGTAAGCGATCTTCCACGCGCCACCATGGTGGCCGTGTGCGGCTTTCTTGACCCGCTTGATGATGATCGGCTGTTCGTTGCTCGACATGTGTGCGCCTTGGTCCTTCTGGCGTGGCGGTCAGGTGCGGCCTAGACAGGCTGCAGGGAGCCGGTGCGTTCTTCGAGTTCTGCAAATGTGGGACGTGTGTCGCTCAGCAGCGCCTTGCGGCCGAACTCGACGGACACGGCAGGCGGATAGCCTGACAGGTGCGCGAGGAGGGCTGCCTTGATGCACTGGAAGTATTTGGCTTCCGCGTCATAGGTGTGCTTCAGGGATGCGGTCATGGGCGCGAAGAAGCCATAGGCCACGAACACGCCGAGGAACGTACCCACAAGGGCGCCACCGATGAGCTTGCCGAGAATTTCAGGTGGCTCGTTGATCGAGCCCATCGTTTTGATCACGCCCAACACCGCGGCCACAATCCCAAGAGCCGGTGTCCCATCTGCCAGCGCCTGCATGGCGTCGATAAGGTGGTGACGTTCCTCGTGATGGGTTTCGAGTTCCTCATCAATAAGGGCTTCGAGCTCATGGGGGTTTTCCGTGCCCAGTGTAATCAGGCGAACGTAGTCGCAGATGAAATCCACGGCGTGGTGATTGGCTGCCACGGTGGGAAACTGCTTGAAGATGTCCGAGTCATGGGGGTTCTCCACGTGAGCTTCCAGCGCCAAATTGCCCTTGGCCTTGGCCAGCTTGAAGAACTGAAACAGGCAACTAAGAAGCTCCAGATAGGATTCCTTGTTGTAGGGCGAACCCTTCATGAGCGCGCCCAGGGCGCCGCCCATCTGTTTGATGACGTGTCCCGGATTGGCGATGATGAAGGCGCCCATGGCGGCACCCAGAATGATCACGCCTTCAAAGGGCTGCCAGAGCACATAGAGCTTGCCGCCCATGGCCGCGTAGCCGCCCAGCACGCAGACAAACACAGTAATAATGCCGATAATCAGTTTCATCGCGCCGACGGTCCCAACCGAGTACTATGCCTCCGCACCCTGTGTGCCGAGACTTTTGCTGACATAATCTGAAGGGAAGTGTCCCCAAATCGCGTTAACACGCGGTTGAGGTTGATAAGCGTGGTTAATGCTTTGCTAATTCAGCAGGTTGCCACTAACCAAAGCGTCGCCTAGAACGGCACAAATGCTCGCATTCCCGCCCAACGCCCATCCTCAGGCAATTCCTTTATGACCGATAATTCTCGAGATTTTCGTAACGCGCTTGGTTGTTTTGCGACCGGTGTCACGGTGGTGACGACGCGAAAGGCCGACGGGAGCCCTGTTGGGATCACTGCCAATTCCTTTTCGTCGGTCTCGCTGGACCCGCCCTTGGTGCTGTGGTGCATCGACAAATCATCGGACACGCTTGCGGATTTTGATGCGGCCGGCCAGTTTGCCATCAATGTTCTGAGTGCTGAGGACATGAACGTCAGTAACGAGATGGCCAAGCCGGGCCGTCATTCCATGGAAGACCATGTGGGCGGCAAGGGGGCCAAGACCGGCCTTCCCGTGGTGGAGACGGCACTGGCAACCTTCGAGTGTGACGTGGAAAGCCGCCACGATGCGGGAGACCACATCATCATGGTGGGCCGGGTGGTCGGCTTTACGTCCACAACCGAGGGCGACCCGCTGCTTTACTTCCGAAGCAAATATGCGACAGCTGCCAAGTAGGCTTGGCCATAGCCGCGCCTAGCCGCCGGTTTCGTCTTTCAGCTTTTTGAGATTGTCCCGCATGGCGGTCAGCACTTTGACCGCGTGGTCATAGTCCTTTTTGGACACACCCTCGATGGCGCGAGCATGGATCATCGTGAACACCCCCTGACCCAGAAACTTCACCGAGTGAAAATAGGGCGTCAGCCACACCTGCTTTGACCGCCGGTCCGTGGGGTGGGGGCGGCGCTCCACCAGCCCCTGCTGAACCAGTTCATCCACATGAGCCCCGACGGAGACCTTGTGCATGACCATGTCGTCAGCCAGCTCGGTCTGGGTGCGACCGTCATTCTCCATGAGGAGGGCGACGACGGCAGACTGCCCGCGGCTCATGGGCATACGACGGTCATATTCGCCAGACAGCAGACGCCCGAATTCCTGCAAAAGGCTGGAAAATTCCAGCGCTTCTTCGATTTCCTCCTGATCCGGACGGGGCCCCGCCAGTGGAAGAGGAATCTTGGTGTCCTGGTCGCTCATGCCTTCACTATAGCCACTCGGCGGCGTCGCGGAAAACAAACGCCTGCGCGGGCCTTAGTTGTGAGCGGGTCGCAAAGTCATAGTGCCGATTGATCCTGCCTCTATCTCAGCACGATCCGTGGTCATGCGGATGTGGCCGCCATCCGCCCATAGCGTGGCAAAGGTATCGTAGTAGTCAGATGCGGGATTGCCGGATTGGCCCGTCGATATGATGTAGACGGAGTTGTTCATGTCATCAAAATCAAAGACGGCGCGATAGCCCGCGGCATGGACATTGGCGAACGGTCGGGCGCCTGATCCGGTCTGTCCGCGATTGACCGTGTACGGACCACCGGCGCTGGGGCGTTCGATGTTGAAGATGTTCCGCACGCCGGGAATGAAACCCATGGGCAGGTGATTGTTCACCACCGGATGGGCCACTCCCCAGGTCCACGTGCTCATGTCTGACCCATAGAGGTCGTTCAGCACCTCAAGACCTGCTGCAAGGGACGTGCGAACCACGTCTGTGCAGTGTTCTGTTTCAGCGGTTGATGTGTCGTCACACCAGCGTGCTGCTGCCTCGTCGCCGGACAGGGCATTGAGAAGGAACGTCTCACGGCGGCGGGTCACGCTATCCGCCAGGTCGCCGAGTTCATCCGCATACAGTTTTGTGTGCAATTGCTTCAGGGCGGCATGGAAGATCAGTGGCTGCGCCAGTTCCTTTTCCATGGTGGCATCCCAGTCGCGCAGCAGCGATTGTGCTGCTGCCATCTGATCTGTTTCGGGTTCCACGCTGGTGAAGTAGGGAACCAGAAGTTCCGCCAGTTCAGACTTGTTGTCCGCCAGCATGGCCTCAAAACTTGCCACATCGTGCAGCCGCGTTGCCTCGATCATGTCTTCAATGCGATTGGCGCGGTACGGACCATCCCAGCTTGAAGAGATGTAATAGGGGAAGTCATCGGCGATGATCTTGTTGTTGGCGGTTGCGATGTAGCCATGGGAGGGGTTGATGACGCGCGGCAGCCCTTCGTGGGGGATCATGCCCAGCCAGTCATTGGCAGGATTGGCACCGGAGGCAGGCAGCAGTCCGCCGGTCTCATGCGCGTCGCTGCGCACGGGAACCGCGGCTGGCGCAATCATGCCGATGTTTCCGTCGACGTCAGCCACCACCATGCTTTGCATCGGGGAGACCTGAAGGCGGGTGGCCTCGTCAAATTCAGCCACCGTCCTGGCTTTGGTGTAGCGAAAGCCTGCTTCAATGGTGGTGTCTTCGCTGGTCAGGGCCGTCCATTTGAGCGCCACCACCTGACCATCGGCGACGACATCTTCAAACGTCTCTGCAATGGCATCGAGGACCGGGCCATTGCGCGTTTCGCGCACAACCAGTGTTTCGTCCGAGCCCAGACGAACAACAATCTCTTCTTCGCGGGTCACAAAATCGGCCCAGCCGTCCGGCGTGCGGTACTGGTCCGGGTTCTCCGGGTTCACTTCTTCAATCGCCATGTCCTGGGTATCCGGGCCGGTATTGGTGAAGCCCCAGCCGATGTGGTTGTTGCGGCCCAGCACCACGGATGGAATGCCGGGGATGGTGACGCCGATGACATTGCTGTCGCCCACATTGAGGTGCGCGGCATACCAGATGGAGGGTGCCAGCATGCCCAGATGCGGATCGTTGGCCAGCAGCGGCTTCTGGCTCTTTGTCCATTTGCCATCAACAACCCAGTTGTTGGAGGCACCGGGCGGACCCGTGTCGGGGATGGCCGCAATGATCCGCTCCAGCCCCAGCGTGCGGTAGAGCGAAGCGAGATCACGCACGGCCGGTTTGCTGTCGACTGGATAGGCCGGATCAAATGTCTTGAGGTCTTCCTCGTCCAGCACGTCCATCAGGCGGGTGCGGAGGACTTCGGAGAACGCATTGCCGGACAGACCGGCCGCCAGCAGTTTGACCATGCCGACGGAATCAGCGGGCTGCCATGGTTCGGGCGTATGCATCAGCACCTGAAATTCCGGCGGATAAGGCCGGGTGGATTCCGACATGTAGGCGTTGACGCCAGCGGCATAGGCATCAAGGGCTGCCCGCAACTCGGGCGACAGCACCGCAAGGGAGCGCTTCGAGTGGCCGTAGAAATCGAGTGTCCGAATAATCCTGTCGGCGGGCAGGGCGGCGGAGCCAAAGACTTCGGACAGGCGTCCCTGAACCACACGACGGAACAGTTCCATCTGCCAGAGCCTGTCCTGGGCGTGGGAGACACCCAGGGCGAAGGCGGCGTCCGGGTCCGACTCGGCAAAGATGTGAGGGACCGCATGTGCGTCCCGGATGACCTCGACCGGGGCAGATAGACCGGGCAGATCCATTGTGCCCGCATAGTCCGGCACAGCCCGCTCTGCGAGGCCGAGTAGCTGCAGGACCAGCAGGCCAATCACCACGGCCAGCGTGGCGAGTGTGATGGCTGTCCAGCGAAGTATTTTGATCGTCATGGTCATCGTTATGTCCTGCGGCCTCCCCAAACCCTCGTTCTTTGTTCCGGTCTACGTATTCCGGTCGCGAGTGGTTTCATGTTTAGTGCGCCCAATACATATGAGCGGCTCCACACATAGGAGCAATCGGTAGGAGATACCACATGGCACGCGTTGCGTTTATTGGGCTTGGGGTCATGGGCTATCCCATGGCGGGGCATCTGGCCAAGGCCGGGCATCAGGTTACCGTCTATAATCGCACCACCATCAAGGCCAAGCAGTGGCGCGAAGCCTATAAGGGCTCCCACGGCGGCTCTGGTGCGTGGACGCCGGCCAAGGCGGCGGCTGAGGCCGAAGTGGTTTTTACCTGCGTCGGCAATGACGATGATCTGCGATCGGTGACGCTGGGGCCGGACGGGGTGTTTCAGACCATGCAGCCGGGCACGGTCTTTGTGGACCACACGACGGCCTCCGCAGACATTGCCCGCGAACTGGCGGCAGAAGCAGACAAGCGCGGCTTTGGTGCCATTGATGCACCCGTGTCCGGCGGGCAGGCCGGGGCTGAAAACGGTCAGCTGACCATCATGTGTGGCGGCGATCCCTATCACTACAAAACCGCTGAACCGATCATAGATGCCTATGCCAAGCAATCGCGTCTGCTGGGGCCTGCGGGGTCCGGTCAGCTGACCAAGATGGTCAACCAGATTTGCATTGGCGGGCTCGTGCAGGGCCTGTCCGAAGCCATTCATTTTGCCCAGAAGGCAGATCTTGATGTGGCGGGTGTCATGGATGTCATCTCCAAGGGGGCCGCCCAGAGCTGGCAGATGGAAAACCGCTGGGAGACCATGAACGAGGGCGAGTTTGATTTCGGCTTTGCCGTCGATTGGATGCGCAAGGACCTTGCGATCTGTCTGGCGGAAGCGGCGCGCAATGGGGCCAATCTTCCCGTCACCAAAATCGTCGATGGCTACTACGCCGAAGTTCAGGAGATGGGCGGCAATCGCTGGGATACCTCCAGCCTGATCGCCCGCTTCACCAGGAGCTAGGCGAGTTTCACCGGCCTCGCACCACCTGTTTGGTGCAAGGGCCGGGACAAAAGAGGGAAACGCTGCCATAGCGGGTCCTGTCCGTGTGTCCGTGTCCTGAATGTCCGTTGTCCGTGTCCGGTCAGACCGCCATGGCAACGCATCCCACGCCGCAGGCCGGGGACTGACCAGCAACGCCCCTCACGCGGTTGAGACGTGAGGCTGCGAACAGGATACGGGTGGTCTGAGGGGGCGGGGATAAGCTTTTTGAGGTAGGCGAACGCTGCATGGATCCCCCGGTCAAGCCGTGGGATGGCGAAGATAGTCTTTTGAAAACTAGAAACGCCATTGTCCGGTTTAACCGGACAATCCATTCAGCACTCAAGGCCTGGCAATATCGTCCCACAGATCACGCCAGTCCGGATTGGCCTTCTCAATCAGGTCAGTTTTCCAAGCCCGGTTCCATTTCTTGATCCGACGCTCGCGCTGCCGGGCGGTCTCGTAGTCCTCGAACACTTCGTAGTGGACCAACTGAGCAACATCGTATCGGGTCGTAAAACCCTCTGCACTTTTCTCACGATGCTCATGCACACGGCGCACGAGGTCGCCGGTGCTGCCAACATACAGCGTGCCATGTTTCCGGCTGGCCATGATGTAGACAAAATACGCCATGCCAGAATGCAAGGCTGTATGGATGCCCCGGTCAAGCCGGAGCATGGCGGATAAAGGAACTACAAAACCCAAGAAGGCCATTGTCCAGTTTAACCGGACAATCCATTGGACCTCTGTTAGCCGTCCCGCAGCCGCTCTGCCACGTCTTTGGCAAAGTAGCTCAGCACGCCGTCGGCGCCGGCGCGTTTGAAGGCCAGGAGGCTTTCCAGCATGACCTTCTCGCCATCCAGCCAGTTGTTCTGGGCGGCGGCCTGAAGCATCGCGTATTCACCGGACACCTGGTAGGCGAAGGTCGGCATCTGGAAGGTGTCTTTCACCCGCGCAACCACGTCGAGATAGGGCATGCCGGGTTTTACCATCACCATGTCCGCGCCTTCTTCGATGTCGAGTGCTACTTCGCGCAGGGCTTCGTCGGTGTTGGCAGGGTTCATCTGGTAGGTGCGCTTGTCGCCCTTGAGTGCGCCCGATGATCCGACCGCGTCACGGAACGGGCCATAGAATGCAGATGCGTATTTGGCGGCATAGGCCATGATCTGCACTTCGGTGTGACCGGCATTTTCAAGGGCGTGGCGGATGGCGCCAATGCGGCCGTCCATCATGTCGCTGGGGGCGATGATGTCGCAGCCGGCTTCGGCCTGAACCAGCGCCTGGGTGCACAGCACCTGCACGGTTTCATCGTTGAGGATGGTGTTGCCTTCCAACAATCCGTCATGGCCGTGACTGGTGTAGGGATCAAGCGCCACATCGCACAGGATACCGATATCCGGCACCTGGGACTTGATGGCCCGGGTCACCTGACAGATCAGGTTTTGTGGATTGAGGCCCTCGCTGCCACGCTCATCGCGCAGGCCGGGCTCTGTGTAGGGGAAGAGGGCAATGACCGGAATGTCGAGGTCTGCGGCCTTGGCCGCGGCTTCCACAGCCAGATCAACAGACAGGCGGTCAACGCCGGGCATCGTGGCCACCGGGTCGCGCACATTGTCGCCATCAACCACGAATATCGGCCAGATCAGATCGTCAACGGTCAGCATGTTTTCGGCGGTCAGCCGACGCGTCCAGTCGCTCTTGCGATTGCGGCGCGGGCGGGTGGCTGGAAAGCCGGGACCCATCTGCTCAGGTGCGTTGACGGCAGGCGTGCCGATATTCTTGATGTTGGACGTCTTTGGATCTGTGCTCATATATCCTGCATAAAAGGCTATCGGCCTTCGGGCAAGTTTTTGGGCCATTTATTGAGGGATATGTCAGGGTGTTTGAATGCGGCTGCTAGAGCGCGACGAAATCGTTTCATTGTACAATCGGTTTGGCGCCAAACAGGACACCCAGGGCTGGTACGAAGACGAACCGCTGTCCGAAATGAAGCGCCAGATGGCCTTCGATACAGCTGACAGCGTGCTGGAACTGGGCATGGGGACCGGGCGTCTGGCCCATGAGGTGGTCACGGAACTCACCCCCCGCGGCACGCGCTATCTCGGCCTCGATCTGTCTCCCGTCATGGTCAATCTGGGCCGCAATCGGTTGCGCCAGTGCGACGAGGCCTTTGCCGTGGTGGGTGATGTGCGTGCGCCGCTGCCGCTGCGGGACAACTGCGTCAGCCATGTCTATGCGGCCTATGTGCTTGATATTTTCTCCGAAGACGAGATCCGGGCGGTTTATGAGGAAGTGCGGCGGGTGCTCAAGCCTGGCGGGCTGTTTGGCGCTGTGAGTCTCACCGGTGGCTACACGCCCCTGTCGCGCCTCACATCGAGCCTGTGGTCGACCGTCCATAGATTGCGCCCGCAGGCGGTTGGCGGGTGCCGCCCGCTGGAACTTCTGGCCTGTGTGCCGGATGGATTTGACGTCGCGCATGCCTGCAAAAAAGTCGCCGGCGGGATACCGTCCGAAGTGATTGTCAGCCGCAAGCAATAGTCGTTTCCGTATCCCCGGACCTGATCCGGGGTCCACTCGCATTTGCTGCACATATGTGAATTGGAAAATTGGGCACCAGAGCTGACGCACTGCGAGTGGGCCCTCCGGTCAAGCCGGAGGGATGTGGATAGGGCTCGTGCGGAGTACAAAAACCATTGCGGCTCCGCGTTGACGCGCCATTGCGGCCTAGCTACACCCGTCATCAAGCAAACAAACGACGGATGGGAGTGAGGCGACAGATGGATTTCGCCCTGACGGAAGACCAACGCGCGTTCTTCGATACAGCTTCTGATTTTGCCGCCAATGAGCTGGCGCCCCACGCAGCTGAGTGGGACGAGAAAGCAATTTTTCCCGTGGACACCATGCGCAAGGCTGCAGCCCTTGGGTTCGCGGGTATCTATGTGCGTGAAGACGTGGGCGGCTCGGCGCTGACCCGGCTGGATGCGGCGCTGATCTTCGAGGCCCTGTCGCAGGGCTGCACGTCAACGGCGGCCTACATTTCCATTCACAACATGGCGTCGTGGATGATTGATACGTTCGGCAATGAAGACCAGCGCCAGAAATGGCTGCCGAGCCTGACGTCGATGGACCTCATCGCCAGTTACTGCCTGACCGAGCCAAGCGCCGGGTCAGACGCCGCTTCCCTCAAGACCAAGGCCGTGCGTGACGGCGACCATTATGTGATCAACGGATCAAAGGCCTTCATTTCAGGGTCGGGATCGTCCGACGTTTATGTCTGCATGATCCGGACCGGGGGCGACGGGGCAGGCGGTGTGTCCTGCATCGTGGTGGAGAAAGGCACACCGGGCCTGTCCTTCGGGGCCACCGAAAAGAAGATGGGCTGGAACTCGCAGCCCACAGCGGCCGTTATTTTTGAAGACTGCCGCGTGCCGGTTGAAAACCTCATCGGCAATGAAGGGGACGGCTTCAAGATTGCCATGAAGGGGCTCGACGGCGGTCGTCTCAACATCGGGGCCTGTTCACTTGGGACGGCGCAGGTCGCGCTGGACACTGCCATTGCCTATGCGAAGGACCGTGAGCAATTCGGCAAGGCCATATCCACGTTTCAGGCGACGCAGTTCAAGTTGGCCGACATGGCAACGGAACTTGAAGCTGCGCGGCTGTTGCTGCGGCAGGCCGCCACCAAGCTTGATCAGAAAGCCCCTGACGCCACCCAGCATTGCGCCATGGCCAAGCGTCTGGCGACGGATACGGGCTTTGAAGTGGTCAACCAGGCGCTGCAGATCCATGGCGGCTATGGCTATCTCAAGGACTATCCGCTGGAGCGGCATCTGCGCGACGTCCGCGTGCACCAGATCCTCGAGGGCACAAACGAAATCATGCGGGTGATCATCTCCCGCGAAATGCTGAACCGGTAGCTGAGTACATGTCTGAAGAAGCTGAAATTCTTTTTGAGGTCAAAGGCGCTGCGGGTGTCATTACCCTCAACCGCCCAAAGGCGCTCAACGCGTTCACCCTGAACATGATGCACGCCCTGCATCCCCAGCTCATTGCCTGGGCGGATGATCCCGCTGTTGAGCGGGTCATCGTCAAGGCGGCGGGCGATCGTGCCTTTTGCGCGGGCGGTGATATCCGGGCCTTGTATGACTGGGGCACGTCGAATGACCCCATGGCTGTGGATTTCTACAACCAGGAATACAAGCTCAACACCTTCATCAAGGAATACCCCAAACCGTATATCGCCTTCATGGATGGCATCACTATGGGGGGCGGCGTCGGACTCTCCGTACACGGATCACACCGGGTCGCAACGGAGAAGACAACCTTCGCCATGCCTGAAACGGGGATCGGCCTGTTTCCCGATGTGGGCGGGACGTATTTTCTGCCCCGCACGCCGGGTCATACGGGCATGTGGCTCTCGCTCACCGGCGCGCGCCTCAAGGCAGCGGACGCGATCTATGCCGGTATTGCCACACATTATGTGGAATCCGCTGATCTGGATGAACTTGAAGAGACGCTGTGCGCACCGGGCATCGATGTAAAGGCGGCACTGACCATCCATTCGACGCAGCCGCAAGGCGGTACGCTGGCGGACTTGCAGGATGATATCTCCGGGCTGTTCTATGGGGCGAGCGTGGAAGACATTCTCGCCGACCTTGATGCGGATGGCGGCGAATGGGCGATGGCCCAGGCCGCGACCATTCGCACCAAATCACCCACCAGCCTCAAGGTCGCGTACCGGCAGATGGTGGATGGGGCCAAGGCCGATTTCAGGGAGTGCATGACGATCGAATATCGCATCGTGTCGCGCATCATGAAGCAGCCTGACTTTTATGAAGGTGTGCGGGCCGCCATCATCGACAAGGACAATGCGCCCAACTGGCAGCCGGACACGCTGGAAGCGGTGACGGCCGACGACATCAGCATGATTTTTGCCCCCGCAGAGGGTGGCGACATTGACCTGAGCTAACGCAGGGGACTTGGGCTGACGTGCAGGACTTAGGCTAATACAGGGGACCTGGGCTAACACCGGGCAGGGAAGGCACTTATGAGCACCATCGGATTTATCGGGCTTGGCAATATGGGCGGGCCCATGGCGCGCAACCTGTTGAAGGCGGGCCACAAGGTTACCGTGTTTGACCTCAGTGCGGATGCTGTTGCTGGCTTAAAAGAGGCGGGTGCGTCTGTTGCTGCCAGTGCCGGTGACGCTGCTTCTGGAGTCGAGATCGTTGTGACCATGTTGCCCGCGGGGCGTCATGTGGCAGCAGTCTATGGCGGTGATGAGGGCGTGATAGCCCGGGCGGGGTCTGGCACGCTGCTGATCGACAGCTCGACAATTGATGTGGCCACGGCCCGCAGTGTTGCGGCATTGGCGGCGGACAAGGGACTGGCGATGGTGGATGCGCCTGTGTCCGGTGGCGTCGGCGGTGCAGAAGCCGGGACGCTGACCTTCATGGTTGGCGGTGAAAAGGACGCTTTTGTCCGTGCACAGCCCATTCTTGAAAACATGGGTAAAAATGTGTTTCACGCTGGTGGCGCGGGAAATGGCCAGGCGGCCAAGATCTGCAACAACATGCTGCTGGGCATTTCGATGATTGGCACCGCCGAAGCGTTCAATCTGGCGGACAAGCTGGGTCTGGATGCGCAGACATTCTTCGACATTTCATCCACGGCCTCTGGCCAGTGCTGGTCCATGACGAGCTATTGTCCTGCCGAAGGACCAGTGCCCACGTCGCCGGCCAACAATGACTACAAGCCAGGGTTTGCTGCGGGAATGATGCTTAAGGATTTACGACTGGCGCAGGAAGCGGCTGCTCAATCCAAGGCACCAACGCCGCTTGGGAATGAAGCTGCGTCGCTTTACGGGCTGATGGAAGCAGCGGGAAAAGACGGCCTCGATTTTTCCGGCATCATCAAGATGTTGCGCGGTGATCTCTGAGGCGAACGGTGCATGGTTAGCTTCACCAATAGAACACTTTTTGGATCGCAAACGCCACAAATCCAATCAGACTCGCGAAGAATGTGAGCACAAGCGCCGTGAGGTAGTGTCCGCCCTGAACGTCAATAAAGATATTCCAAGCGAGCAGCAGCATCGCGATGGCTGCCAGGACATATCCTGTAATAATATGAACTGGTCCTAGTTCTTTGAATTCCGCCTTGGTGAGTTGGATGGTCAACGAACCAGCAATGAAGGCGAAGACCGTTCCCAAGGCGAACGCCGCAACACTGGACCACCACCACACTGTTTTACCCTCAAGCCCATAAGCAATGAGCAGCAAGGGTATGATCGATGCCAAAAGACAAATCAGGCTTCCTACCAGTACGGGAACTGCATGGAATGTGTTGACGCGGGAACGACCGCCTTCGGGCATCATGAAAACGAAAAGAGCGGTGACGAAGCCAGTCATGACAAGGCTGAGTTGTGCAAATCCAATCAGGAAATTCTCATGTTCCAAGCTCAATGCTCCTGCTCGAAGGCTCTTTAACTTCTAAAAACATAGAGATTTTTGCAGCGCTGTGGAAACAGACGTGTCGCAGCGGACGCCCGAGTAGATGCAAACCGCCGGTCCAGCGCGCCTGCGTGCAGGCTGCACCTTCAGAGTGGGGTGAGAGAAAGCGGATTTCGTCCGCGCACGGCCCATTCTTGAAAACATGGGTAAGAAAGTGTTTCATGCAGGGCGGGTGTCGGGAACAGCCAGGCGGCCACTATCTGCAACAACATGCTATTGGGTATCTTGATGTTCGGTACTGCCGCACTCTTCTTATGCGTGCGCCCTAATTTGTTATTCACGCTTTGCGAGTAGGGTTTTTCCCATCGATGTTTCGAGGGGAAAAATAATGACGCCATATCAAATCGAACTTGTGCAACGCAGCTTCGCCAAAGTTGTCCCTATTGCGGGAAAAGCCGCGGACATTTTTTACACCAGGCTGTTTGAGCTCGCGCCGGAAGTCCGGCCCATGTTCAAGGGCGATATGGACGACCAGGGCCGCATGCTGATGTCCATGCTGGCGTCGGTTGTCGCAGGTCTTAACGATCTGGCAACCATCCTGCCCACCGCAGAGTCTCTGGCAATCCGTCATCGTGATTATGGTGTTGTCCCGGAACAGTACGAAACCGTCGGCACGGCTTTGCTGTGGACCCTGGAGCAGGGGCTTGGTGAAGACTTTACGACCGATGTGCGGGACGCGTGGGTTGAAGCCTATGGCGCGCTCTCGGCTGCCATGATCAATGCGGCGGAGAACACGGTTCTGCCCGTTGCCGCTGAGTAAAATTGTTTAAACTTTGAAATACATTGCGCTGGCAGTTTCGCGTTCCATTAAGGCGGGTCGCGTAAAGTTGCTACCGAGTTCGAGATAAATCCCGTCAAGAAAGGCGGGTTGGTATCGAAGAAACCGGGAGTATGAACATGAATATGAGCGCCGCTGTGGCCGTGGATGAGACGCCGGAAACGGATGTTTCCGCTCTCAAGGCCCATTACCTTGAAACGCTGACATTTGTTGAGCGGCTCCACCGCTGCCTGCTTGATGTCATCAAGGACGAGCTGGACCGTATTGGCTGCGATGAAATCAACAGTGTGCAGGCCTTGCTGCTGTTCAACATTGGCGACGCCGAGTTGACCGCTGGTGAGCTGCGGACACGCGGCCATTACCTTGGGTCCAATGTTTCCTACAATCTGAAAAAGCTGGTGGATACGGGTTACATCCATCACAAACGGTCTGAAGCAGACCGCCGGTCCGTGCGTGTAAGCCTTACCGAGAAGGGTATGGAGATCAACGAACTGGTGGATGAGCTCTATGAGCGTCACCTGTTGTCTTTGCAGCCTGTTGGTGAAGTGGCAGAAGACGACCTGTCGATCATCAACACCACGCTGCGCCGTCTTGAGCGCTTCTGGACCGATCAGATCCGCTACCGCCTTTAGTGCCTTCTTCCCCTGTCGCTACTTCCGGGGCGGCAGGGGAATGAACGCACTGGTCCGGGCCACATAGGCGTCGTAGCCGGGCCGGGACTTGTGCAGTCCGCGCTCCAGTAGCGACACCCCGGAAATCTTCAAAATCAGCCACGTCATCAGGATGGGACCAACAACCGTCCACAGGTTTGCTGTGTCTGACGCCGCAATTAGGAAGAGGCCCCACCAGATCAGGGTATTGCCGAAATAGTTGGGATGTCGGGACCAGGCCCACAGGCCCTTGTCCATCACCACGCCCTCATTGTCCTTGTCGCGCTTGAATGCTGCGAGCTGACTGTCAGCCAGGGACTCACACATGAAGCCGGCAGTGAAGAAGAGAACGCCCATGGCATCGAGCCAGCCCAGCGGGGCCTGCGCATTGGCGATGCCGAAGATGACCGGAACACCGACCATGACGATCAACGCTCCCTGGAGGCCGAAGACGACATAGATGCTTTGCCATTTGAAATGAGGCCGGTTGCGGCGCATCGCCTGATACCGTTTGTCCTCGTGGGGCTCAGACAGCCAGCGGGACAACAGGTAGACGCCCAGACGCAGCGACCACAGGCTGGTGAAACCCAAAAGGAGTGTCGCCCGGCTGTGTTCGACGTCTACGGCCAGAAAAGTGGTCCAGGCAACGACACCAAAGCCCACGGGCCAGAAGGCATCCACGAAGCTCACATCCTTCAGACGAAGGCTGAGCAGCCACAGACCAAGTACGACAAGGCCGACAACAAGCAGATTGAGACCGATGAGACTTAAAGCCGTCAAAACTGATTTGCCTTTGGTCTGGCCGCATGGGCGGCAGGGACATCACGGTGATGGTTTGGCCGGTGCAGGAACGGTGCCTGTTTGTGGTCCCACAGGGCCGTCGCGCACCATGATCATGGTTAACAAACTATTACCTAGCGGGCTGGCGCAAAGGGCGCTAGATTTTTTCCCGTGGCTTTTAACGCTTGGGGGAGCGGTGACGCCACGTCGCTTGTCGCAAATGCGCGGATGGAGTGGCTTTTCTCGGTTGGACCTATGGCTAACATGGGCCTGCGGGAACCAGGGGATTTTCAGTGAGCAAACGCGCTGGTCCTGCCTGGGCCCTGCCGGTCTGAATGTTGCAAAGAGTGGGGTAATTCTAAGGGTTCCCCCCCTCATGCCACCTATTAGAATTGGGATCGTTCCGTTTTGGCACGCACACTGATCAAGACCGTCCTATTTGCTGCCACGGTTATGGCGCTCGGTGCATTGGCTGCTGTTGCGGCCAATGCCGAGCCTGCGCGGTCCTATGACATTTTTGGCGACAGCCCGGCTGCTGCGCCGGCAGCCCCGTCCCAGGATTATTCTGACCGCTCGTCGCCGAGCAGTTCCTTTGTGGATGACCCCTGGGCCGTTGACTGGATCGACCCGTGGGATGCACCACGGCGCATTGAAGATTTTGAAAACGCCAAAGCACCGATGTCGGATGCTCCCACGCTGGGTGACGCTGGCTACTGGCCGCTGCTGCGCGCTATCTCCATGTACAAGAACATCGTGGAGTGGGGCGGCTGGGAGCGTATTCCCAAGACCGGCGGCAAGCTGGAAGAAGGCATCGTGGATGAGCTGCGCGTGCCGCTGCTTCGCAAGCGCCTGATTGCAACGGGTGACCTTACCGGTGCCGGTGGCAACCCGACCGTGTTTGATGCTGATGTAACTCGGGCCGTGCAGCGCTTTCAGTCACGCAATGGCCTTTTACCGGATGGTGTTATCGGTCGCCGGACACTTGAAGCACTCAACATGTCCGCCAAAGCGCGTCTGGCGCTGCTTGAGCGCAATCTCAAGCGGATCAACAAACTCTCCACCACGCTGGGTGAGCGCTACATCTTTGTGAACATTGCCGGTCAGAAGCTGGAAGCCGTAGCGAATGGCCGTGTGGAACGTCGTCACCGTGTGGTGATCGGCAAGGTCGATCGTCAGACCCCGGAATATACGTCCAAGATCACGTTCCTTGCGTTCAATCCCTATTGGCACGTGCCGCAGTCAATTGCCCGCAAGGACATTCTACCCCAGGTCCGTCGCGACCCGAGCTACCTCAAGCGGCTCAATATGCGTGTCTATCGCGGCTATGGCGGACGTGAAGTTAATCCGTACAAGGTCAACTGGAACCAAGTGAACGAACGCACCTTCCTGTTCCGTCAGGACCCGGGTCCGCGCAACTCACTGGGCACCGTCAAGATTCACTTCCCTAATCCGCATGCGGTCTATCTGCATGATACACCGTCCAAGAGCCTGTTCGGGCGGAACGTCCGGGCGAACTCGTCTGGCTGTGTGCGTGTGGAGCATGTGCATGATCTCACCACGTGGATCCTCAAAGCGCAGGGCTGGGACCGCAAGCGGGTAGACGCGCTGGTGGCTAGCGGTGCGCGCAAGGATGTGCGTCTGAAAAAGACTGTGCCGGTTTACATGCTCTATCTCACAGCGTGGGTGGACGAGCATGGCGTTGTTAATTTCCGCGACGATATTTATGGCCGCGACGGGCGTCACGCTTCCCTCTAAACTCGGCCCATGAGTCGACCTGCAAAATTCGCTTATCTCGAGCATGACGGAATCCTGGCGTTTGCCCATCGTGGCGGCGCTGTGGATTTTCCGGAAAACACCATGGCGGCTTTTCAGGCTGCCGTGGACATGGGCTACCGGTACATAGAAACCGATGCCTATGCGACCCGTGACGGCGTGTTGCTGTCCTTTCATGATGACCGGCTGGACCGGGTAACCAATCAGCAAGGCGCGATCGAGGAACTCGATTATGCCGAGGTCAAAGCGGCGCTGATTGAAGGTCGTGAACCGATTCCCTTGATGGAAGATCTGCTGGGGTCATTTCCCGAGACCCGTTTCAACATCGACCCCAAACATGATGCCTGCGTGGCGCCGTTGATCGAGGCCATTCAGCGCACCAATGCAATTGAGCGTGTCTGCATCGGATCGTTCTCAGACCGACGGCTTCAGCAGATGCGGGACGCGCTGGGGCCAAAGCTGTGCACCAGCATGGGGCCATGGGCGACATCGTGGATGCGGTTTCGGGCCTGGGGCATACCCATCGGCAGTCACACGGCGTTTGGCTGTACGCAGATTCCCGTGGTCCAGTTCGGTGTGACCCTGGGAAACAAGTCCTTCATCGATACCTGTCATGCGAACGGTTTGCAGGTACATATCTGGACGATTGATGATCCCGACGAAATGAGACGGCTGCTGGATCTGGGCGTGGATGGCCTGATGACCGACAAGCCGGCGCTGCTCAAACAAGTACTTGAGGAGCGGGGACTTTGGGCCTGACACCGTCCGCATGGGGGTGACCGGCCCGCCAGACAAAATTTTCTGGCCTTTGGGCGCATTGGACCCCATTTTCGTGCGGCAATCCGCACTTTGCGGACTTTGGCTACGTGGCATAGATTGAACGTCACAGATTGATCACAAGTCGCGATCCTTAGACGTGGATCAAAGACACCGGCAAAATGTCCGGGTTAACAAAACGTCAACCATAATCCCGCGAGAGTTGTTGCGGGTGAAGCTTTGCAACCGCCCGTCCGGGATGGGCGGCTGGTGAAAAGGCTTCTGCGGGAAGACGGAGAGGGCCGGCAAATGAACCGGATTAATTATGACGATGCCTTGCAGGGTGCTTTGGACACGCTGCGTGCTGAGGGACGCTACCGGGTTTTTGCCGAACTCGAGCGGCAGCAGGGCGCGTATCCGACGGCCAAGCGCTACATAGATGGCGTTCTGGACGACACCATCACCGTGTGGTGCTCGAATGACTATCTGGGCATGGGGCAACACCCCAAGGTTCTGGAAGCCATGCATACGGCGCTGGAAGTGACCGGTGCTGGATCCGGCGGCACGCGGAACATCTCCGGCACGCACCACTACCACATCGAACTTGAGCGCGAACTTGCCGACCTTCACCAGAAGGAAGCAGCGCTGCTCTTTACGTCCGGCTACGTCGCCAACGAAGCGACGCTCTCAAGCCTTGCCCGCATTCTCAAGGGCTGTGTGATCTTCTCCGACGAGATGAACCACGCGTCGATGATTGAAGGCATTCGCCATGGCGGCGGTCCCAAGCGCATTTTCCGGCACAACGACCTTGAGCATCTCGAAGAGCTGCTCGCCGACTCGGATCCGTCGGTGCCAAAGGTGGTTGCCTTTGAAAGCGTCTATTCCATGGACGGCGACATTGCCGACATTGGTGCGATCTGTGATCTGGCCAAAAAGTACAATGCGCTCACCTATCTTGATGAAGTCCATGCGGTTGGCCTCTATGGCCAGCGCGGCGGCGGCATCGCGGACCGGGATGATGTTCTCGACAAGGTGGACATCATCGAAGGCACGCTCGCCAAGGGCTTTGGCGTGATGGGCGGCTACATTGCAGCATCCGCACGCATCGTTGATGTGGTGCGCTCCTATGCGCAGAGTTTCATCTTCACGACGTCGCTGTCACCCGTCTTGGCAGCTGGTGTGCTGGCCAGTGTGCGCCATCTCAAGGCCAGCCGTGCTGAACGTGACGCGCAGCAGATGCAGGCGGCAAAACTCAAGGCTGACCTGAAAGCGCGCGGGCTTCCCGTGCTGGATACGCCGAGCCACATCGTGCCTGTGATGGTGTGGGACCCGGTGGCCTGCAAAGCGATCTCGGATCGCCTTCTTGAAGCGCACAACATTTATGTGCAGCCGATCAACTATCCGACTGTTCCGCGCGGCACGGAGCGCCTGCGGTTCACGCCGGGGCCGTTCCATGACGATGGCAAGATTGCCGCTTTGGTGGATGCGCTGGATCAGGTGTTCAGCGAATTCAAGATTGATCGCAGTCGGGCGGCCTAGTCCCCATGGTGGGCTCACGCAAACCGTCCGGGAATGCGTCAACTGAGCGGGTCTATTTCGAATTCGTGCCGCGGGGCGCCTATGTGAAGGTCAGCGCCGTCCATGAAGGGACGGGGACGGAGGTCTCCATTGTGGGAGACGCCCGCGTTACCGAGGCTGATCTCAAACGCATCGCCTTGCGCAAACTCGAAAAAGCGCTTGCAGACCTGCCGAAAAAAAGGCGCTGACCCGAGGGGCAGCGCCTTTTGTTTGTTCGGACCATGAAGACCCGTTACCGACCGCCGCGGCCACCTCGGCCACCGGTGCCAAGGCCAATGTCCTTGGCAAACTGCGAGCGCTGCTTGGAGTAGTTGGGGGCAACCATCGGATAGTCGGCGGGCAGGTTCCACTTGGAGCGGTAGTCGTCCGGCGACATGCCGTAGTGGGACCGCAGGTAGCGCTTGAGCATTTTGAGGCGCTTGCCGTCTTCCAGGCAGACAATGTAATCCGGCGTGACGGACCGCTTGATGGGCACAGCCGGTTTCTGCTTTTCAGCCGGTGGCGTGGCGTCGGCGCCTGCAGCGCCGCCAAGAGCACCATGAACGGCCCGAATCAACTCTGGCAGTTCAGCTGGTGAAAGCTCGTTGTTGCTTACATAAGCTGCAATAACGTCTGCCGTCAGGCGCACGACTTCTTCGCGATCAATGGCGTCCAAGTCTTTATCAAAGTCACTCATTCCTAGCCTCCGGTTGGGCACTGTCATTTCAGCTATTCCCTGCATATAGATGGCTATCTGGGAGATGGCAATTCAACTATTGCAAATAAAAGTGGTGGAACATTGTATTGCTGAAATCAGCCCGCAGTAGTCGTGTCTGGTTGTGTTTAATTCAACTCATTACACTCATCCCGACTATTTTGACCTCAAATTTCTGACCTTTGACCTGAACTCTGCCCGGCACCAGGCTTCCCCTTTGTGGTAGGTAAACGGGATGAGGCGGGAGGTGCGCAAGGCTGGTTTTCGGGCCGCCGACTTGCTTGCTGGCAGCAACCGGATTACCTCCTGCTGCACAGGCTTTTAGCGAGTCTTTGATGGCCTGACGTACCGCTCAACAAAATGCCACTACAGCACCTGATATCGAGGATTGCCCATGTCACTTCAAGACGCTGATAACTCGGCAAATGATGGTTTCTTCAGCCGGTCTTTGGCCGAGACGGACCCGGATGTCTTTGCCTCCGTCGGTCGTGAGCTGGGCCGGCAGCAAACGCAGATTGAGCTGATTGCCTCAGAGAACATCGTCAGCCGCGCTGTCCTTGAAGCGCAGGGCTCGGTCCTCACCAATAAATACGCTGAGGGCTATCCCGGGCGCCGCTACTACGGTGGCTGTGAATTTGTCGACGAAGTTGAAGTGCTGGCGATTGAGCGCGCCAAGCGTCTGTTCAATTGTGAGTTCGCCAATGTGCAGCCCAACTCCGGCAGTCAGGCCAACCAGGGCGCCATGATGGCGATGATCAAGCCCGGCGATACCATTCTGGGCATGAGCCTTGATGCGGGCGGGCACCTGACCCACGGCGCAAAGCCGAACCAGTCGGGCAAGTGGTTCAACCCTGTGCAGTACGGGGTGCGCAAGCAGGACGGTCACATTGACTATGATGACGTGGCCACGCTCGCGCAGGAGCACAAACCCAAGCTGATTATTGCTGGTGGCTCTGCCTATTCACCGGTCATCGACTTCGCCAAATTCCGTGAAATCGCAGATAGTGTTGATGCCTTCTTGATGGTCGACATGGCGCACTTTGCAGGTCTGGTGGCCGGCGGGGTCTATCCCAGCCCGCTGCCCTATGCGGATGTCTGCACCACCACCACGCATAAGACGCTTCGTGGCCCCCGCGGCGGCATGATCCTCACCAATGACGAGAAGCTGGCGAAGAAGATCAATTCAGCCATTTTCCCCGGCATTCAGGGCGGTCCGCTGATGCATGTGATTGCCGGCAAGGCGGTTGCGTTCGGGGAAGCCCTCCAGCCCAGCTTCAAGATCTACGCACAAAATGTCGTCGAGAATGCACGCGCCCTGTCTTCGGCGCTGCAAAAGGGCGGCGTGGACATCGTGTCCGGCGGCACCGACAGCCATCTGATGCTGGTGGACCTGCGTCCCAAAAACCTCACCGGCAAGGCAGCCGAGCATTCCCTCGAAAACGCGCACATCACCTGCAACAAGAACGGTGTGCCGTTTGATCCAGCCCCTCCGGCCATTACGTCCGGGGTTCGTCTGGGAACGCCGGCCGGCACGACACGCGGCTTTGGCGTAGCTGAGTTCTCGCTCATTGGTGATCTCATCACCGAAGTTCTGGATGGCCTGGTGGCCAATCCTGAGGACAACGGGGCTGTTGAGGCCTCCGTCAAAGAGCGGGTCCTCGAATTGTGTGCACGTTTCCCGATTTACGGGTAAACAGAGACCCGGGCTTGATTCAGGCTTCTGCCTCGTTTGAGCCTATCGTTGAAGTCCGGTTTTCTGGGGATATTGGGATATGCGCTGCCCGTTTTGCGGCAATGAGGACACACAGGTTAAGGACTCACGGCCAACCGAAGACGCGGCCGCGATCCGTCGACGTCGGTTCTGTCCGGCCTGTGGTGCTCGCTTTACCACCTTTGAACGCGTCCAGCTTCGCGATCTGACGGTCGTCAAGCGCAACGGCAAGCGGGAACCGTTTGACCGGGACAAGCTGATGCGGTCACTGCAAATATCCTTGCGCAAACGTCCGGTTGAGCCAGAACGGGTGGAGCGTATGGTGTCCGGAATCGTGCGTGAGCTCGAGAGTACGGGCGAATCCGACATTCCGGCCTCGATGGTCGGTGAACTGATGATGGAGCGCCTGAAGCTGCTCGATGAAGTGGCCTATGTGCGGTTTGCATCGGTGTACCGGAATTTCCGGGAAGCCAAGGATTTTGAGAATTTCCTCGGTGGCCTGGGCGACTCTGAGGACGAAAACGGCGAAGAAGACTAACAGCGCATTCTCGATGCCGCATGGTGCGGCCCGGCAGTGCGCAAGAGCACAAGACCGGAGAAGAGGGTGGATCTTTCCCCCAAAGAACAGGTGGCCCCCAAGGAACGGATGGCCATAGACCTGCGCTTTATGCGCATGGCGCTGACGCTTGCGCGTCGCGGTCTGGGCCAGGTTGCTCCCAATCCATCTGTCGGCTGCGTGCTGGTTGATACATCCGGTGATGTTCCCCTGGTCGTAGGCCGGGGCTGGACGCAACCGGGCGGTCGTCCCCACGCAGAGACACAGGCCATTGGCCGGGCGGGTGCACGGGCGCGCGGCACAACTGCCTATGTCACCCTTGAACCCTGTGCCCACACCGGCAAGACCGGACCATGTGCACAGGCTCTGATTGATGCAGGCATTTCCCGCGCTGTTGTGGCGTGTACGGACGATGATCCACGGGTGAATGGTCAGGGCGTCGCCATGTTGAAGGACGGCGGTATCTCGGTGACGGAAGGCGTGCTTGAGGATGAAGCCAAGGACGCCAATTCCGGGTTCACATGCCGGGTGACCCGAAACCGTCCCGAGGTTCTTTTGAAAATTGCCTCAACGCTGGACGGCAAGATTGCCACCCATACCGGCAAGAGCCACTGGATCACGGGTGAAATGGCGCGCGAGCGGACCCACCTCATGCGCGCGCAGGCCGACGCCATCATGATCGGCAGCGCAACTGCCATTGTCGATGACCCGCAGCTGACCTGCAGATTGCCAGGGCTCTCCGGCCGGTCGCCCATTCGCGTGATTGCGGATGGACGTCTCAGACTTCCCCTTACGTCAAAGCTGGTTCGGACGGCGTCTGACACACCGGTCATTCTTCTGACGCGTGAAGATGCGGACAAGGATCGGGCGCAGGCGTTTGAGGAGCAGGGTGTTGACCTCATCACGGTTCCGCTTGGTCCGGACAACCAGATGAATATGGGCGCTGCCCTGACGCTCCTTGCTGAGCGCGGCATCACGCGGGTGATGGTGGAGGGCGGAGCGCGCCTGGCCGCCAGTCTGCTGCGCGACAATCTGATTGATCGCATCGAGTGGTTTCAGGCACCGAAGATTATTGGCGACGACGGCTATTCTGCTGTCGCCGGACTGGGGCTTGATGACATTGATCTTGATGCTGGTTTTGAGCGTCAGGCGGTCATCGCCCTTGGCGAGGACGTGCTGACTAGCCTGCGCGTCCGTCACGACATTTAGCGAAATACGAGAGACACATATGTTTACCGGCATCATTACTGACATCGGCAAGGTTACCCAGATCGAGGAACGCGGCGATACCCGTTTTCGGATCGCCACCATCTATGAGGCGGATGGCATTGACCTAGGCGCATCCATTGCCTGCTCCGGTGCCTGCCTGACGGTGATCGACAAAGGCCGGGTGGATGACAAGACCTTCTGGTTTGATGTGGAAGCCTCCGGCGAAACCCTCAACCTGACCAAGCTGGGGTCCTGGAAGGAAGGGACGCGGATCAATCTTGAACGCGCCCTTAAGGCGGGCGATGAGCTGGGCGGCCACATTGTGAGTGGTCATGTTGATGGGGTTGGCAGTCTGGTGAGCCAGAAGCCCGAAGGCGACAGCTGGCGGCTGACCTTCAAGGCGCCTGCGGACCTGACGCCTTACATCGCTTCAAAAGGCTCCATCTCCATAGATGGCATCTCCCTGACGGTGAATGAAGTGGGGCAGGACACCTTCGGGGTGAACATCATTCCCCACACTCAGACACAGACGACGCTGGGCGATCTTAAGGATGGTGACCCGGTAAATCTGGAAATTGACATGCTGGCGCGCTATGTCGCTCGCCAGATAGAGTTTGCAGCCAAATAAGATACAGACGGACATCTGGGCAAAAGACCGCCTGACCCCAATAGAAACACAAGAAATCCAAGCGGCCGAGCGGCCTGGCAAGGAGCATGTATGAGCGAGTTTTCCGAATTCCTGTCCCCGATCGAGGATGTCATCGAAGACGCCCGCAACGGCAAGATGTTCATTCTGGTGGATGCGGAGGATCGCGAGAACGAAGGCGATCTGGTGATCCCAGCGCAGATGGCGACCCCGGATGCGATCAACTTCATGGCGAAATATGGTCGCGGCCTGATCTGCCTGTCGATGACGGAGGAGCGGTCCGAGCAGCTCAACCTGCATTTGATGTCGTCGCACAACCAGTCGCGGCACCAGACGGCTTTCACCATTTCGATTGAAGCCCGCGAAGGTGTCACCACTGGTATTTCCGCCCATGATAGGGCGCACACGATTGCGGTCGCCGTGGACCCCACAAAGAACTACGCAGACATCGCGACGCCGGGCCATGTGTTCCCGCTGGTTGCCAAGAAGGGTGGCGTGCTTGTGCGAGCCGGCCACACGGAAGCCGCCGTTGACGTCTCACGCCTTGCGGGTCTGAACCCGGCTGGTGTGATCTGCGAGATCATGAATGATGACGGAACCATGGCGCGCCTGCCGGACCTCATTCAGTTTTCACAGCTGCACAATCTCAAAGTCGCGACCATCGCGGACCTGATCGCCTATCGCCGCAAGCATGACAATTTCATGCAGCGGGCCATCGACCGGACGTTTGAGACGGAAAACGCCGGCGAATTCCAGATGATCGTCTACCGGAACAATGTTCAGTACTCTGAGCATATTGCGCTTGTGAAGGGTGACATTACCACGCCCGACCCCGTGCTTGTGCGCATGCATGCCATCAACGTGTTTGATGACATTCTGGGTGCCAAGGGCGGGCGCTCGCATCTCATCGAAGAATCCATGAAGGCCATCGACAAGGAAGGCCGCGGCGTCATCGTCATCATCCGTGATACGGACGCGACCATCGTGTCAGACATGCTGCTGACCGATGACGAGACCCGCCTGCAGCAGGGGCCGCGTCGCCTGCGCGAATATGGGGTTGGCGCGCAGATCCTGCTCGATCTGGGCATCCGCAAGATGGAACTTCTTTCAAATTCACCAAACCCCACCATTGTCGGTATCGACGGGTACGGCCTTGAGGTTGTCGGCATGCGTCCGATCACCAAGAGCTGATCCAGGCAGAAGAAAAACCATGAATAACAAAAAACCACATATTCTGATTATCGAAGCACGCTTTTATCCCGAACTCACGGATGAAATGGCGCGTGGTGCCATTGCAGAAATTGAAGCTGCCGGCGGTACCTATGAGCGCATGGAAGTTCCCGGCGTTCTGGAGATCCCGGCGGCTGTGGTGTACGCCCTTCGCGCCATGAAGGTGACCGGTGGCCAGACGTCCTATGATGGCTTTGTGACCCTTGGCTGTGTCATACGTGGCGAAACAGCGCATTTCGATATTGTTGCATTTGAAAGCGCGCGGGCGCTTATGGACCTGAGCGTCGAGCACGCACTGGCCCTGGGCAATGGCATTCAGACGGTTGAGAACGAAGACCAGGCCTGGGCGCGGGCCAAGGTAGACGACAAGAACAAGGGTGGCGGTGCTGCTGCTGCCACATTGGCGATGATCGCCCACAAACGCGCCATGAAGGTGGATGGACTTTGAGCAAGAAGCCCGCACAACAACAGCCCCACGAAGCCCGCAGCAATTCGCGGTTGGCGGCTGTGCAGGCGCTCTATCAGATGGATATCGGCAGTGCTGACATCGGCGATGTTATTGCTGAGTTTCGCGCCGCCCGTCTGGGCCGCACCTATGATGGTGAAACGGCAGAAGAACTGAACGACGACAATCCGGCTGACGCGGACTTTTTTGAGTCCATCGTGCGCGGCGTCGTGGAGAAGCAGGCGGAACTTGACCCGGCCATCGACAAAGCCCTGGCGTCAGGCTGGCGGCTGCCCCGGCTGGATGCCACGTTGCGCGCCACTTTGCGTGCGGGCACGTTTGAAATCTACGGGCGCTCCGACGTACCGCCCAAGGCAGTCATCAACGAATATGTGGGCGTGGCCCGAGCCTTCTTTGATGGGGACGAGCCAAAGGTCGTCAACGCGGTGCTGGACCGTCTGGCCCGTGAGCATCTGGGTGATGTCTAGTGGCACAGCAGGATGGCAACTCTGAAACCGAGTTCGACCTGATTGCCCGCCTGTTTGCCCCTTTGTCTGACAGTCCCCACGGCCTGAACCTGACTGACGACGTCGGGCTTGTTCCTGATACGGACGGTCGCAGCTGCATCACCAGCGACATGATTGTCGCCGGTGTGCATTTTCTTGCTGATGACCCGGCAGACCAAATTGCCCAAAAGCTTGTGCGGGTGAATATCTCCGACCTTGCCGCCAAGGGCGCGCAGCCGGTTGGCTGTCTTCTGTCAGCGGCGTTCAACCAGCAGCGGGATATTTCCTGGCTGGAGGCCTTTGCAAACGGGCTTGCCGAAGACATGTCAGCCTTTGGTCTTGTTCTCATCGGCGGGGACACTGTTCGGACACCTGGCCCCGACACTTTTTCTTTGACTGCCATCGGCAGGCTGGGCGAGGGGGGCATGGTCACACGCGCGGGCGCCATGGCTGGCGACGGTCTTTATGTCACCGGCACCATCGGAGACGCCGGGCTTGGTCTCAGGATCTTGCGGGGTGAGCTGGGGGCGGTCGCCCTTGGGACCCGCACGCGCCTGGAGGGGCGCTATCGTCTGCCGCAGCCAAGGGCGGATTTTGGCCGCAAGCTTTCGGGTTTTGCCTCCGCCTCTTTGGACGTATCCGATGGTCTGATTGCCGATGCCGGCCATCTGGCTGACGCCTCGGGTCTGGCGGCGCGGATCGACTTTGATCGCGTACCGCTGTCATCCTCGGCAACCCGGGTCGTGAAAAAAGACCGGTCGCTGCATCTGTCCCTTCTGGGTGCGGGCGATGATTATGAAATCCTGTTTGCGGCCCCCGCTGATGCCGCAGAGGCGATTGCCGAAGCCTCCGGGGACACCGAAACGCCGGTGACCCGGATTGGGGACCTGGCACCGGGCAAGGCGGGCGAGGTCAGCGTTGTCGACGGGCAGGGTATGGCTCTCGATGTCCCTAAGATGGGCTATCGACACTTCTGAGTGCCGCTGAGGTTTTTATTCCTCGGCGAATCGCCCACGCTTTGATGTCCACCCACATCGAGGAAGCGGTGATGTCGATCGAGGTGATTGAGGGATATGAAGCGGCGGCTGCCGAACTCATCACCCGGTTCAAGTCTATTCCAACCGACAGTGTGCTTGGCCCCATCCTTGATGTGCTGCCGACATCCCCGTGCCGTGTTCTGGATGTGGGCGCGGGGGCTGGTCGCAACCCGGCCTGGTTTGCAGCGCAGGGACATGCGGTCACGGCCTGTGAGCCGGTGGAAGCCTTCCGGCAGGCTGCTGCTCAAACATATGCGGATGCCGGGATCAGATGGCTGGATGCCGCGCTGCCCGGTCTTGATGCTGCGGTGTCCCTAGGGGAACCCTATGATTTTGTGCTTCTGAGTGCCGTCTGGCAGCACATAGAGACAGCCACGCGCGCCGCTGCGATGGCCACATTGCGCTCCTTGATGGCGCCGCAGGCGGCAATGGCAATGTCCGTGCGGCATGGTCCGGGCGCTGCCAGCCGCGCGGTCTTCGGCGGTACCGACGCTGAGACGCAGGCCCTGGCACATGACTGCGGGCTCACCCTGCGCTTTACCCGGTACACGGAGTCCGTTCAGGCCGGCAACAAGGCTGCTGGCGTGACCTGGTCGTGGATGGTGATTGACGCTCCCTGACAGCCCTGTAAGTGCCTCAATCCCGCGGTTTCCGCGCATGGTTTCAAACTGTTAACGCCGGTTGCCTTGGCCGGGGACCTTTGGCATTGTGGCGCCATCAAACGCGGGGGAGGGGTTGGTTGCACCGGATGCGGTCCGGCGCTGCCTTACAGGGCTTCACCCGTCGAAATACAAACCAATAGATTGGCTGTCGGCTCTCCGGCAGACCTAGTCAGGGGAACATTCCGAAAATGAGTACAACCATGATGGCCATTCTGGCCGCGGGCGCTCTTTCGCTCGTCTATGGCGCGTGGGCAATTCGCTCCGTGCTGGCGGCGAGCCCGGGTAATGCGCGCATGCAGGAAATTGCAGGCGCCATTCAGGAAGGTGCAGCTGCATATCTTAACCGCCAATACTCAACCGTTGCCGTCGTAGGCGTGGTGATCTTTGGCATCGTCTGGGCGCTGCTTGGCATGCTGACAGCAGTCGGTTTTGCTGCCGGTGCCATTCTGTCCGGCGTTGCCGGCTATATCGGCATGGTCGTGTCCGTGCGTGCCAACGTCCGGACAACACAGGCATCATCTGAAAGCCTCGCAGCCGGCCTGAACATCGCGTTCAAGTCCGGTGCTGTTACAGGCATGCTGGTGGCCGGTCTCGCCCTTCTGGGTGTGGCTGTCTATTACACGGTGCTGACAGACACGCTGGGTCACGCGGCCAATTCACGTCAGGTGATTGATGCGCTGGTGGCGCTTGGCTTTGGTGCGTCACTCATTTCCATCTTTGCCCGTCTTGGCGGCGGCATCTTCACCAAGGGTGCGGATGTTGGCGGTGACCTCGTCGGCAAGATCGAAGCCGGCATTCCCGAAGATGATCCCCGCAACCCTGCGACCATCGCCGACAACGTGGGCGACAACGTGGGCGACTGCGCGGGCATGGCGGCTGACCTGTTTGAAACCTATGCGGTGACGATTGTTGCCACCATGGTTCTGGCCTCGATCTTCTTCATCGGCGGTGCTGGCGAAACAATGATGATCTATCCGCTCGTCATCGGTGCGACCTGTATCGTGACGTCGATCATCGGCACGTTCTTCGTGCGGCTGGGGTCCAACGGCAGCATCATGGGTGCGCTCTACAAAGGCTTCATCGCCTCTGCAGTGCTTTCGCTGATCGCTCTCTACTTCGTCACTGACGAAGTGGTTGGTCTGGATACGTCCTACACGCTGACCAATGGTCTGACCTTCGATGGCATGGCGCTTTACCTTTGCGGTATTGCCGGTCTGGTCATCACCGGTCTCATCATCTGGATCACCGAGTACTACACGGGCACCAACTACCGCCCTGTGCAGTCCGTTGCTCAGGCTTCCGTCTCCGGTCACGGCACAAACGTGATCCAGGGTCTGGCCGTCTCGCTTGAAGCCACAGCGCTTCCCGCCATCGTTATCGTTGCGGGCATCATTGTGACCTTCAATCTGGCAGGTCTTTTCGGCATCGCCATTGCGGTTTCCACGATGCTGGCTCTTGCCGGCATGGTTGTGGCGCTCGACGCGTTTGGTCCTGTGACCGACAACGCCGGCGGTATTGCTGAAATGGCCGAGCTGGACGAAAGCGTCCGCAAGACCACTGACGCGCTTGATGCGGTTGGCAACACCACAAAAGCTGTGACCAAGGGCTATGCCATTGGGTCAGCTGGTCTTGGCGCTCTGGTGCTGTTTGCGGCTTACACCGAGGACATCAAATTCTTCGCAGCAAACCCGGAACTGTATCCATACTTCGCTGGCATCAGCGTCGACTTCTCGCTGTCCAACCCCTACGTCGTGGTTGGCCTGCTGATGGGCGGCATGTTGCCATTCCTCTTCGGTGCCATGGGCATGATGGCCGTTGGCCGTGCTGCTGCAGCCATCGTTGAAGAAGTGCGCCGTCAGTTCAAAGAAAAGCCAGGCATCATGCAGGGTACGGAAAAGCCAGACTACAAGCAGGCGGTTGATCTGCTGACCAAGGCTGCCATCCGCGAAATGATCATTCCGTCAATGCTGCCGGTTCTGTCACCGGTCGTATTGTTCTTTGTGATCTCTGCGGTTGCCGACAAGTCAGCTGCGTTCTCTGCTCTGGGCGCGATGCTCCTGGGCGTGATCGTGACAGGCCTCTTCGTGGCCATTTCCATGACTGCCGGTGGCGGTGCGTGGGATAACGCCAAGAAGGTGATTGAAGACGGTGCCCATGGCGGCAAGGGCTCTGATGCCCATAAGGCTGCCATCACAGGCGATACCGTTGGTGATCCCTACAAGGACACTGCCGGTCCGGCTGTGAACCCGATGATCAAGATCACGAACATCGTGGCTCTGCTGCTGCTGGCCGTTCTGGCTCACTAAGCGTCAGACCATCCAAGACAAAGAAGGCGGCGTCCCGGTTGGGGCGCCGCCTTTTTCTTTGAGGAGGGCGGACTATCTGGACAGCCGGCCCTGAAGCTGGATCCCCCGGTCAAGCCGTGGGATGGCGTTGTGTGGTGTTTCGCCACCGATCCTTTCTTAGCGACTGCTTTCTCTGCCTCGCCATTGTCCGGTTTAACCGGACAATCCAAGCAGTGCATGACACTGGCACGTCAGGTCTCAGCCGTGCTGCGCCGCATAAGTCTGAATGATCGCTGTGTAGTCATCCATCTCGGGAAACTTTTCAAAACTGTGCGGCGTCTTCAATTGGACCCAGTCGAGTTTTTCGGATGTATAGCTCTCAATGAAGGGCTCTGTGCCAGACGTGTCGTCCAGCATCGGGGAGCGGACATTGATGAAGGCGCCGTCCATCACCCGGGTGAAGACCCAGCTCATGCAGTCGGGGCAGAACATGTGGTCTATCTCGTCGCCCTTGAGACCGCCGACAACGGGCTGGCCCTTGGTGACCTCAAAGGCATCACCGGCCACCATGGCGCTGAGTGAATAGGGACCACCGGTCATCCGCTGACACCCGGTACAATGGCACGCCATGGTGATCATCGGTGGCCAGGGCATCCGAAAGCGAAGCTGTCCACATCGACAGCCACCTTCCCGGACCTGCGTCATTTCAGGCAAAGGCTAGAGGCCCGGTGTCGGGTCGGCACGGGTGGCACCGCTGAAGCGGCCAAGGTTGCCGAACATCTGCTGCAGGAAGGTGAGTTCCTTGCCGCGGGTTGGTGTTTCCTGGCTGATGAAGTTCACGATCTTGCCATCTTCAAGCCCGTAGTAACCGAGCTGCTTGACGTTCTCGTTTTCATCGAAATAGACCGCGACGATTTCACGATCGACCGCTTCTTCCCGGTAGAACATCAGCTGTTCGTGGATGCTCGAGATGTAGTACCAGGAGTCGCCTTCCACAGTGGACACGGTGGAGGGGGAGCCAAAACTGCTGAGCACGCTGTCCTTGTTGTCGATGCCGACACGGATTTCGGAGATCAGGTCTTCGTTGGGAACGTAACCGCGCTGGGTAACTGTGGGCACGCATGCTGCCAGCCCTGCCGCCAGCACGACGGCCAAAGCGGATCCTTTGAGGGTTTTGCGGGTGAAGATTTTGCGGGTGCCTGCGCTGTTGAGCCACAGTGAAATTGACGATTGCCTGCGCACTTTACTCTCCGTGGATGGCGGGCGCTGAGACAAATATCGACGATTTCGTCCGGCGCACCAAATCATATGCCAATTCATGAAGAGCGGCGGCCTTCTTGGCAAGAGGGTCATTTGGGCTTAATGCAGGCTGCGCCTTCACATGTTGGAGCGCGCCAGAGAGGACGACCATGGTTTTAGACCGCATACTGGCCCCATTCCGGGCCGACAAGAGCCACCAGCCGGTGCTGAACGCGCTGTACACCACGATCATGACGCAATCGCGTGACCCGCATTTCTATGCGGCTCTGGGTGTGCCGGACAGCGTGGACGGGCGGTTCGATATGCTGGTGATGCACTGCTATCTCGTCGTGGCGCGGCTGCGTGACGGGGGCGAGGCGGCGGGCGAATTGTCTCAGGACCTGTTCGACCACATGTTCCGTGACATGGACCATGCGCTTCGGGAGCTGGGTGTGGGTGACATGGGCATCAGCAAGCGCATTCAGAAAATGGCCGCCAAGTTCTATGGGCGTGGCGAAGCCTATGATGAGGCACTGGCCCAACCCAATGACGTGGCGCTGATCGAGGCAATCGACCGGAACATTTTTGCGGACGCAACTGCTGCCCCCGATAGCCTGGCGGCGCTGGCGTCCTATCTGCGTGCGGCTCAGGCGTCACTGGCGTCACAGTCGATTGACGCCATCAGCGACGGACGTGTCGATTTTCCCAAGGTGAGTGCACATGGCTGACACTGGTTCCCCTGACGCGCATGAGCCTGAGTACTCCTATGTTGTGGATGTGGCATCCCTGCCTGCGACCGGCATCGAACGCCCCATCCGGCCGACAGAAGCTGAGATGGCCGCCGTTGCTGAGCGCCTTGGTCTGCAGGCCATTGATCGTTTTGACATTCGCATCGCGGTGCGTCCCTGGCGTGGCTCGGGTGCGCGGATGACAGCGACGTTCGAGGCTGATGTGGTGCAGACCTGCGTTGTCACCTTGGAGCCTGTGCCCGCAACGGTGCGTGACGCGTTCGAAGTGAAGTTCCTGCCGGCAAAGATGATCGATGACCCCAAGCCGGGTCAGGAGATTGATGTCTCGCCGGAAGACGATGCCCCGGAGCCTTTGGGCGGGGAGACGGGAACCTGTTTCGATGCGGGCGACGTCACCGTTCAGTATCTGTCGCTGGCCCTTGATCCCTATCCGCGAAAGGCCGGCGCGGCGATTCCCGAAGAGGCGACAACGCCCGAGGAGCCGTCTCCATTTGCTGCGTTGGCGGCTTTGAAGCCCAACGGCAAAGATCAATAAAACCAATTAGTTAGTGTCAAGGTTGAGTTGCTGCGGCGTTGCTTTATGTTGCACGCCGCCTGCGCAGGGGTCCTATTTGGTGGATTCGCTTCCTATTTATCGCTGCAGGCATTCATTCCTGTTCCGGTGCCGGGGTCTCGTCCCCGTGCCAGCCGGGCAACTGATTTGAAGCGGAGTTCTTATTGGCCAGCAGCATTACCATCGCTCTGGATGCCATGGGTGGCGATCTGGGATGTGAAGCTGTGGTCAGTGGGGCGAGTATTGCTCGCGTTCGCCAACCCGATGTTCGCTACGAATTTCACGGCGACGAAGGGCAGCTAAAGCCGCTTCTGGATGCGGACGCTGAGCTCAAGGCCGTCTCCACCATCCACCACACGGACGTTGCCATCTCCATGGATGACAAGCCGAGCCAGGCGCTGCGCGCGGGCCGCAAGGTTTCCAGCATGTGGCTGGCCATTGATGCGGTAAAGCAGGGACGGGCGCATGCGGCTGTGAGCTGTGGCAACACCGGTGCGCTTACCGTCATGGCGCGGATGGTCCTGCGCACCATGCCGGGCATCAGCCGCCCGGCTTTGGCGGCGATCTGGCCCACCATGCGCGGGGAAACCGTGGTGTTGGATGTGGGTGCCAATGTGGTTGCCGAGCATGATGCGCTGGTGAACTTCGCTATCATGGGGGAAGCCATGGCGCGCACGGCGCTGGGCCAGCCCAAGCCGACGGTTGGTCTGCTGAACATCGGTGCCGAAGAGATGAAGGGCAATGAGCAGATCAAGGCCGCCGCTGAAACACTGCGGTCCACCCATCTGGACTTTGAGTTTGCCGGCTTTGTGGAAGGCGATGACATCTCGAAAGGGACGGTGGATGTCGTGGTGACCGACGGGTTCACCGGCAACATCGCTCTCAAGACCGCCGAAGGCACGGCACGGCTGATTGGTGACTATCTGTCCAATGCCATGCGCCGGTCACTGGCCTCGCGCATCGGTTATCTGTTTGCGCGCGGTGCGTTCAATGTCCTGCGTCAGCGCATGGATCCAAGCCGCGTGAATGGCGGCGTGTTTCTGGGGCTCAATGGGGTTGTCGTCAAAAGCCACGGGTCAGCAACGGCTGAAGGCATCGCCGCAGCACTCGACCTGGCCATCGACATGGCCCGCAACGACATCATCAAGAAGATCGCCGTCGACCTGGAACAGGTTCAAGGCGGGCGCGACGACGCCGCCGAACAGGCAGAAGCAACACCGGAGCCCAGCACGGCATGATCCGTTCAATCGTAAAAGGCGTCGGCGCGTATCTGCCGGAGCGCATCATCACCAATGCCGAGATGGCCACGTTGGTGGACACGTCTGACGACTGGATTACCGCCCGCACGGGTATTCATCAGCGCCATATCGCTGCCGACGGTGAACTGACCTCCGATCTGGCCATTGCAGCCTCTAAGGATGCGCTGGCCAATGCGGGCGTGCATGCGGATGATCTGGACCTGATCATTCTGGCAACGGCGACACCGGATGACACGTTCCCGGCGACGGCAACGGTCGTGCAGGCCGCACTGGGCATGGAGCGCGGCTTTGCGTTTGACATGCAGGCGGTGTGCTCGGGCTTTGTGTACGCGGTCGCGACGGCGGACAATTTCATCAAGGCGGGCCAGGCGAAGAACGTGCTGGTCATCGGCGCTGAAACCTTCTCGCGCATTCTCGACTGGGAAGACCGCACGACAGCAGTTCTGTTCGGCGACGGCGCGGGCGCGATCGTGTTGCAGGCTGGCGAAGGCGAGGGGTCCAATACGGATCGCGGCGTCCTGACAACTCATCTGCATTCTGACGGTCGTCATCGCAGCAAGCTTTATGTGGACAGTGGTCCGTCACGGGGCTCCGTGGGTCATCTGCGGATGGAGGGCCAGGAAGTGTTTCGCCACGCCGTGGTGAACATTGCTGAAGCCATTGATGAGGCGCTGGACGCAACGGGCCTTGAGGCCAAGGATATTGACTGGTTTGTGCCCCATCAGGCCAACAAGCGCATTCTGGATGCGACGGCCAAACGCATCGGCCTTGCCCCTGAAACCGTGGTGATGACGGTCGGGCAGCATGCCAACACATCTGCCGCCTCTGTGCCATTGGCGCTGGATGTGGCGGTCAAGGATGGACGCATCAAGCAGGGCGATATGGTGCTGCTGGAGGCCATGGGCGGCGGCTTTACGTGGGGATCTGCGCTCATTCGCTGGTAGATCACCCGCGCGAATGCATTAACTTTTTGAGTTAAGCTATTGGCCGCATTGGGGTTGCGGCATTTAAGCTGCTTGCGATAAGACCGCTTGAGGAGTACAAAAGCACCCATGAGTCGTACACTTACACGCGCAAATCTGAGCGAGGCCGTCTATCAGGAAGTCGGCCTTTCCCGCAACGAATCCGCTGATTTTGTCGAGCGGGTGCTGGAAGAGATTTCGTCCAGCCTTGAGCAGGGTGAAACCGTCAAGGTCTCGTCCTTCGGCGCATTTTCCGTGCGCGAAAAAGGTGGTCGTGTGGGGCGTAACCCCAAGACCGGCGAAGAAGTACCCATCAAGCCACGGCGTGTGCTGGTGTTCCGTCCAAGCCATGTGCTGAAGGACCGGGTCAACAAGTCCGCCCCGCGCGATGACGCGCCGAGCTCTGATACTCCTGAAGTCGCCTAACCCGGTTGAGCCCCGATTCCGGGCCTGAGGGTTCCATGAACGTGCAGAAGTCACCAGACGCATTTAGAACCATATCCGAGGTCGCCATGGACCTTGATGTGCCTCAGCACGTGCTGCGTTTCTGGGAAACCAAATTCACACAGATCAAGCCGCTGAAGCGTGGTGGTGGCCGCCGCTACTACCGGCCTGAAGATGTTGATCTGCTGCGCGGCATTCGCACGCTGCTTTATCACGACGGCTACACGATCAAGGGCGTTCAGAAGGTGTTCCGCGAGCAGGGCGTGCGCCATGTGAGTGAAATCGGCCGCGAGGAATACGCAGCTGAACTCGCCGAGGCGGAAGCGGCCGGTGAGATCACCGAACCAGCCATCGAAGAAGATGTGGCGCCTGCGCCCGAACCGGCGCAGCACGTGGCCCCGGCACCGTTTCCTCCTGTGCCGCTGACAGAAGACCAGCAGATTGAACTTGAGCTGCTTCTGGAAGAGCTGGAAGGCCTCAAAGCCAAGCTTGAGAATGCCCGCGCGGCCACCTGGTTCTGACCCTGAATTGAGCACAAATTCTGGCGGAGATAGCGTTGCGGATCGGCAGAACCGCCCCTATAGTCCGCCTCCCTCCCGGCAGGAATTCATGTCCTGTCGCGGTCTAACGGAGCGTAGCGCAGCCTGGTAGCGCACTTGTCTGGGGGACAAGGGGTCGTCGGTTCAAATCCGGCCGCTCCGACCATATTCGGCGATACGCCACTTAGCGGGCCGTGTCTGACGTGATGTCAGACGCGGCCTGTTTGTTTTAGCGGCGCGTGTGGGCGGCAGGTGGTGCGGCCAGCATCAGACCCCACATCATGCCCATCAGCAGATACAAATGCCGCCAGTGGTTGATGTCGATGATGATGGCTTCAGCGATCAGTCCGATGAAACTTGCAAAGGCCACGATGAACACACCGCGCCTTGGGCCGGTCATGGCATATCTGAAGCCGCGCACCACGGTGAGGCCAAATGCGCCGACAAGGCCTACAAGGCTCAGGAACCCGCCCCCGACAAAAACATTCAAATAGACGTTGTGGGTGTCCTGGGCGGCAATCATGCCCCAGTTGTTGGGACCAATCCCGAATGGATTGAGCATTGCCATCTTGAGGGCTTCAAACTGGCCGGAGAACCGTCCGCCCTGCTTGGTGTCATAGGACTGCAGTCCAAGGCGCTGCTCCAGCAGCTCGCGGACTTCGGGGATGCTGATTGCCCAGCCAATGGCAAGGGTCAGCATGACCCCAAGGAGCATGGCGATCATCACGATGCGCCCGCGTTGCCCACGGGTTTCCGGCGCCATGCCGGCCAGCACTGCAAAAGCGCCGGCGGAGAGCATCATGTGCAGCCACGCGCCGCGTGAGAAACTGAGGAACAGTCCGAGCACGAGGATGGTGGCGATCGGGCCCCAGAAAAAGACGGCCGGTCCCACACCACGTGTTGTCATGCGCCAGATTGCATAGATCGTCGGCGGCACCAGAAATGGTCCGTACACGTTGGGGTCTTCAAACAGGGCCTTGGCGCGCCCGGCGCCCAGCAGAATGTCGCTGCCGGGAATGAATCCCAGATAGCCCCCGATGCCCAGAAACGCCGCGCACAGGCCTGCGAGAATGTACCCGCCCCACAGGGCTTTCAAAGCCCTGTCCGGGGAGGCCGCCACGACGGCGGTGTAAAACGCAAAGGTAAGGGTCAGGTAGGTCGAGGTCTGCAGAAACGTGATCGACAGATCAATGTATCGCGCATTCGTCCCACCGATCATGTAGCCGCACAGGACCAGCGCCATGAGACCAAAGGGCAGGGCTACACCTGCCGGGATGCGCAGTCCCAGCATGAACAGCATGCCCGCTGTCGCGACCATCATCAGGTCGTACGGCGCGGGCTCGCGCAGCACGTAATGCGAGCTTGCCATCAGGCAGAACAGCAATACCGATGCAAAGGCCGTGTTGGCGATGTCGAGACTTTGGCTCCATCGCGCAGACGACGACAGGTCAGGTGCCTGTGGAGATGCGTGCACAGGTGGATGTACTGCCGTGGCAGACATGTCAGGCCCCGTTGGCGGAATGCGGCGTTGCGGGGATCATCACCTGCGGTACGCCGTCACGTACCGGCAGACCGGTCAGCGCGGTGCGATAAACGTCATCGACGCCGCGCACCATGGTGCCGACAGAAAAACGGTGCGCAATGTCCTGGCGCATCTGCTTTGCAACTGCGTCTGCCTGGGCCGGCGCATCCAGTGTGCGCGTAAGAGCCTCTGCCAGCGCCAGGGCATCGCCCGGCGGCACAAGACTGTCAGCGCGATCGGCAAAGATTTCCGGAATGCCGCCACAGTTGGTCGCCACGAGCGGCATTGCTGCGGCCAGCGCCTCAAGAACGATGTAGGGCAGGGACTCCGCCAGCGACGGCACCACCAGCATTTTCGAGGAGGCAAACACCTCGCGTGCGGGCAGCGCACCGGGGAATGTCACCATGGGTGCCAGGCCGAGGTTGCAGGCCCGGTCGATGAAGTGGTCCCGGTCAGGGCCATCGCCAGCAATGACGATCCGCAGATTGCGCCCGCGCAGGGTCGCGAGGGCGTCCAGCAGGATGTCAATGCCTTTGAGCATCCGCAACTCGCCGACAAAGGCGATGTCGTAGGTGCTCTGTCGGTTTGGCAGCGGCAGAAAATCCGTTTCACCCACACCGTTGTGCACGATCTGGGAATTGCCTTTTGGCGCACCAATCTTTCGCGCAAACACACTGCGTGCGAATTCGCTTTCAAAGATGAAGGCGTCGGTTTGGCTGTTGAGGAGTTTTTCGACGGCGAGATACGCCATGCCGGACAGGGATGTCGCGTCGTAGTGCAATGAACCGCCATGGGGCGTGTAGACAGAACGGGCCCGGCGATCCGGTGCGGCGTCGTTGGGCGGACGGTGCACAGCCAGCCTGGCCATCAGGCCGCCTTTGGCGCCGTGGCCGTGCACAATGTCCAGTTGCTGGCTTGATCGCAGCGCCCGCACAGTCGTGATGGCTGCCAGGTCTCGCGGATCTGCCAGGCGCGACATGAAGATGCGGCGCATACCAAGGGCCAGGTCCGGCTCCAGCGCCAGAAGCGCTTTTTCAGCCGCAGGTGACACATCGTTTGACGCGCAGACGATGCCAACCCTGTGACCGGCAGCGACCTGTCCACGCACCAGATCCTGGACATGGCGAAAGAGCCCGCCGGCAGGCGCGCGAAACACATGCAGAATGTTGAGCTTACGCTCTGCCTCATGCTCGATGTGGTGCGTTGATGCGGTCATGATCTGGGCTTAGAAGAACCGTTCGCGGATAAAGATGGTGTCGCCGGGCATCACCAGAGCGTTGGTCTCCGCCTTGAACTCGTTTGAGGCCGTGCGGGTAATCCGTGCGCGCGAAGTATTGGCGCGGTAGGTGTACCCACCGGCGATGGCAACAGCGGTCTCAACGGTCATGCCCGAAACAAAGGGATATTGTCCCGGCGCGTTGACCTGTCCGAGAATGAAGAACGGACGAAACTGCGATACCTCAACGGACACATTCGGGTTGCGCAGCAATGTCTGCGACAGGGCCTGTTCAATGGATGTCTTGGTCTGTGCTGTTGAGAGCCCGCGAACACCCAAAGGCGGCAGGAGCGGCATGGTGATCGACCCTGAATCATCCACACGGAACGTGCCGGACAGGGCTTCCTGACCAAACACGATCACCCGCAGTTCATCGCCTGCGTCCAATCGGTACTGGGACAGGCGGCCCGGCATGGGCGCTGCGTTCTGCATGGGCTGCTGGCTGGCAGCCTGTGGATGGGCCGGCAAGGGGGCCGATGCTACCCGCATCTGTGGCTCGCTGGAAAAGCCGCCGCAGCCCGCCAAAACGAGTGCCGACATCAGGCTCAATCCACCAAACAGTTTTTGATACGCACGCATGGATGTCACCGCTACACCTTCGAATTTGTGTCAGGTGTGCGAGCCTAGACCGGTCACGGTTACCATCGCCTTAGCGCCTTTGGGGGACAGGACGGCCAAAATCGCCGGGAAAACCGGGAAAATTAATGCGGGTTAACATCCCGGTTACCTTAAGGCCGCTAAAAAGCAGGCTGGATCATTTTTGCGCGCGGAGCGATTCGCGGGCGTATGTCCGCTGTGCAGCCCTGACTTTGGCACCAGCGGCAATGAGGAGCATGCAAGCTCGCCCATGTCTTACGGTGTGCCCACCCAGGATCACGATATGTCTGCTGCCGGAAGATCGGCAGACGGCTCAGCGGGCCTTGATGTCTGGGCATTGCTGGCACGGGTCTGGGCCCGTAAATGGTTCCTGGTGCTGTTCGTGCTTGCGGGCGTTGTTCTTGCCTATGCGGCCCTGAGCACCGTCACACCGCATTACACCGGCGAAGTCCGCATTCTCATCGAAGGCCAGACGCCTGACGCGACAAATCCACTGGCCAACCAGGCGGTGCGTGAGGCCGATCAGAAAAAGATTGAAAGCGAAATCCAGGTCCTGTTGTCGCGTTCGCTCGCAGACCAGGTGGTGACGCAGCTCAAACTTGACACGTGGGAAGAGTTCTCCACGACGGGCGGGGGACTGTTTGGGTTTGGTGCGCGCAAGCCTGCCAACCGTGCAGCGGTGATCAGCGCATATTTCGACCGGTTGAATGTCTATCAGGTGGGCGAGTCCCGCGTGATCGCAATTGATTTCTGGGCGGAGCATCCGCGCAGCGCCATGATGGTGGCAAATGCCATTGCCGACCTTTATGTGGGCGGGCAGCTGGATGCACAGGTGGCTGTCACGCGCCGGGCGAGTTCATGGCTTGATGAGCAGGTCTACAAACTTCGCGCCCAGGTGCAAGCCTCCGAAGCTGCTGTCAGCGAGTTTCGCCGCAAGTCCGGCATCTTTGAATCAAACGGCAACCTGCTCAAGAACACGGAGCTGGCTGCCCTCAACGCCCAGCTGATTACCGCGAGCACGACCCGCTCTGAACTGCAGGCGCGTCTCGACAGTGCGCGGGCCTTGATGCAGTCACCTGCTGGCATCGAAACATCTTCTGAAGTGCTGGATAATCCGCTCATTCGCCAGTTGCGGCAGCAGGAAGTGGCGCTGCAACGGCAGATCACTGATCTGTCGGCCGATCTTTTGCCCCAGCATCCTGACATGATTGCGCGTCTGGCCGAACTCGATGATCTGCGCCGCGCCATTTCAGCTGAAGTCGGCAAAATTGCCCGCCGTCTGGAAAATGATGTGCGTGTCGCAACCGCGCGCGAGAGAACGCTGCGATCTTCCATCGCGCGGCTCAAGAAAGACGTCACCACGGAAAAGCAGCAGGAAAGTGAGCTGCGATCCCTTGAACGCGAGGCTGCCGCCAATCGCGGACTGCTGGAATCGTTTCTCTTACGTGCCAGTGAAGCAGGGGCCCGGGACGACCGCTCCATTCAGCGTCCAGAAGCACGGATCATCTCCCGGGCGGAAACACCTGAAAGCCCGTCCTTCCCAAAGAAAGGCCCCATCCTGATGCTGGCCTTCATGGCCTCGCTGACATTCGGGCTGTTGATTGTGCTGGCCACGGAGATGCTTGCGGGCGCCACAACACCGGCACCTCGCTATGCCGCTGCCGCGTCCATGCGGCGTTCTGAGCAACCGGCTCCCCCAGCGGTGCCCGCTGGCTACGATGCCGCCTATGCGCCTCAGCAGGCCTATGCCTATCAGTCACAGCCTGCTCGTGCGCCCCTGCAGCCCTATGCCCCGCAGCCACAGCGTCGCCAACCGGCACCGGCTTATGCTGCTGGAGGATATGTCGATCCCTTCCGGCCGCAGCCGCCACAACAGGCTTACCGATCAGCGCCGCCGCCACCTCCGCCACCGATGCCTGCCTACGCAGCACCGCAGCAGGGTGTGCCCCGGCAACCGGTTACACAGATGATTGCGCTGCTCCCGGCCAACCCGACCTTGACCCAACATGACCAATGGGTCTTGAGCCAGTCCGCTCAGGAAATTCTGCGCTTTATTGCGTCACGCCCCAGCCGCTATGGCCAGCATGTGCCAGGCCGCGTGGTGCGGGTGGCGTGTGGTCAGTCGGGTCCCAAAGGTCTCGTCGGGCTGGCACGGCTTCTCGCCCAGCAGGGCAAGAGTGTTGTGGTGGTGGGGACGTCGCCACAGCCTGCCATGGGCCTGACCGATGTCATGAGCCGCCATTGTGGCTTTGCCCAGGTGATGCAGCCGGACACGCAGTCGAGTGCGCGCTTCATCGGCTGGGGATCCATCCCCGTTCACGATGATCCAGCATTGATTGCAAACGCCATGCAGGCCCTTGCTCAATCAGCGCAGATTGTTCTGGTAGGTGATCCGGACAGTGTCGTCCTTGGACTTGCGCCGTCGTTCGACCGGGCTTCGGACACGAGCCTCGTTCTCCTGCGGGGCACCAATGCTCCGACACAGGCCCTGCCGCAGACCGATACGGCCGGCCTCATTCAAATCGCCTAAGGCGTTGCAGCTGCGCCGCGCAGCACGTGTCTCTTTACAAACTGCCGTGCCTTCTTGTTGTTCCGAATGGGATCTACGACGGTATTGAGCGCGTCATAGGCGGCGGCCTTCATTTGGTCTTTTCCATGTTGCGTGCCGGCCCGCTCCTGCGGCAGTCCGATACGGCGGAGCATGTGGTTGACGGTCGCCACCTTGCGCCGCTGCCATGTTTCAAGATCATGAAACGTAATGCCCATGGAGACGGAGACGGCGTCACCGTTCTTCACATAATGAGGATCGTTGAAGGGCACACAGACCGCGTCACCGGCGCTCAACTCGAATGTCTGCTCCAATGGAGCAAAGCCCGGCTGATACTGGATGTACCGGCTTTTGGCCGGTGAAATTTCGGTGTCCTCAGCAGTCGTCGTCGCCTGATGGGGCAGGATGGTGATGGTCTTCTTGCCGGACATCTGCAGCAGGAAATTGTGCTCTGAGTCCAGATGATAGGGCGTGACGCCACCCGGCGAGGTGACGAAACCAAGGGCCACGCGATTGTCAAAGGCTGATGTGGATACGCCGCTCAAATGGGCAAGCTCATCAATCAGTTCATCCAGCAGGACATTGTAGGCCGGGACGTGTTCCATGCCCTTGAGGACGATCCATGAGCCGCAGGTCTCGATTTCCTTGATCGTGTTTGCCGCTGACATGCCGTTGAACGGCACATGCTTGCCGGAGACATCCACAGGAAGATTGGCGAGATTGTAGTCGACCTTGTCGCGCGGCAACTCACTTGCAAGGTCAGCCATGGCCTCCAGGCTGAACAGGGGATTGCCTGCCAGATCATGACGCATCTTGAAGGGCGACATACCGACGCGCATCTCGATGCCACCGTCGTGCGCTGAAAAATGATCCATTGGAGATATCTGGTTCATGCTGCCTTCCTTTTCAGCAGGCTCTTTTTGAGTGCCTTCGCTGCGGATTGGATTTGGCGTTTTGTCGCTGCCGCCGACTTTTCACTCAGCGCAGTGAGGCCAATGAGCGCCGCCGAGGTTGCCTTGGATGTGGCCAACGTAACGTCCTGCATGGCGCGGCGTTCGCGCCACAGGTGGTCAATCATCGGGTGGTCGGGGTTGGCGCAACTGTCGACGCAGGTAATGTCATTTGCGGCGAGGGCACGGGCTGTCAGTTCCAGCTCAAGCAGGACACCCGGCGAGAAGCGTGCGTAGGTTTCGTCATAGGCGATCTTGAACGAGAAAAGGCTGGTATCGCGCGCAGCTGAGCCCTTGAAGTTGATGATGCTGGCGATCGGCACATTGTCGAGCCGGAGCGTGAGCGGCGACAGGTTTCCCGTGGCAGCGGCTGCGCGGCAAGCGTCAACAAAGAACCGGGCTTCCGCAGGTCGTGACGCAATGGCGGTGCCTGCGGCTCCTTTCCAGCCGGTCCGCTCGAGCTCTAGAAACTCAAGCACCACGCCTTCAACGCAGGCAGGGTCGTTCATGTCAGGCGTTTCAAAGGTGACGTCACCTTCATCGGCCAGACGGCGTTTGAGGCGTCCATATTCCTTGCGTTTCTTCTTCGAAATGCTGGATGTCAGATAGGCATCTGCATCCAGATCGCTTTTCAAAATGGCGCGCTCAAAAGTGCGCGTTGTTGTTATGGCTGTATCAGCCCCCTCGGCAATATCGCGCAGGGCGGCATTGACCGGCCCGTCAGACGCCATGTGGTGCAGGCGCAGGAGGGGTATGCCGTCCGCAGCCAGGTGGGTCATCAGGCCTCTGATGGCGTCTTTTTCATTGCCATGGCGCACAAGCGGCGTTGCCAGAAATGTGTGGATGTGGCGCCAGGGGCGGGCGCACCGGGCTGGAATACCGCGATAGGTCGCGGTGATTTGCAGGGGGACCAGCATGACCAGACGATTGGCCATCAGGCGGTCGCGCACGGTCAGGATCCGGACGTTGTCGCGCCCCACCAGATGCTTCAGGGCAGGCAGCAAGAGATGTGGTTCGTAAAACGGGTTGGGTTCGCTGGCGGCGGCTGCGAGTTCGGTCCATTCCGCCATGAAATCGGCGTCCAGTTTCTCAGTGGTTGTCCACTGGCTACTGAAGCGCGGGTTTGCAAGCGCTGCCGGCGGCACGGTCTGGCCGCGCAAAAGTGGGGCAGGCACCTGCGCTGTTTCGCTGTATTTGGTCTCAATCAGGCTCATTTGGCTTCCTGAGGCAGCCGAGTGTGCCAATAGGGCACAGGCGGTCGGGGGTCATGCTGGTACGCAGCAATCGCAATGCCATGCGGACGCCAGCGCGTGCCTACCGCCCTGGACGCAGCAGGAACGCGTTGATGCCCAGTTTTCTATGCACGGCGATGGCAAGAGCTGCGAGGTTCACAAGCATGGCAATGATGGTCGCCAGCGCCGCGCCGAGTGTTCCCAGTTCAGGTATCAGCAGCAGGTTGAGCCCGGCGTTGAACACCGCAGAGGCGCAGATGATCTTCGTGGCGATCATCTGCCTGCCGGTCATCGACAGGAGATATTCAAGCGGGCCAACCGTGCAGCGGGCCATGTACCCCATGGAGAGGATCGCAAGGATCAAGTACCCGTCCTCAAAGCCATCTCCGAACAGCCCGAGGATGTATTGTCCAATGACGAGCAGGACCAGCACGCCCATGAAGCTCGGCCAGAAACTGACGCGGTTCACGCCGTCGAGAAATTTCTGCAGGTCTTCCCGGCTGCCGGATGCATTGATCTCGGCAAATTTGGGAACGGTCCGGGCCGTTGTCGCGAAATAGACAAAGCCGATCAGGCTCGCGGTGCGGGCCGCGGCATAGTAGATCGCGACGGACGCCGGGTCCTCGATCTGGCCAAGCATGATGACATCGGTTGATGACATCAGAAGGTAGGCGCCTTCAAACACCAGCATCGGCATGGAAATCATCAGCCAGTAGCCCGCATGGGTGCGTGGCTTGGCACGTGGCACGGTGGCGCGGATGCTGCGCACAAGCACGATGGCCTGCACGGTGATGCCGATGATGCATGCAGCGGCCATCGCCAGCAGGGCATCGATCGCGTCAGGTGCAAGACCGACCAGAACCAGCGTGCCGATGCCAAGCAGCAGCAGCAAGGGCCGCATCAGGTAGGGGATGATGTAGGCCAGCGTTACCCAGCCAAATGCGCGCGCGGTGCCTTCCTGTGTGTCCAGCAGGGCGTATAGCGGCAGGACCAGAAGAGCGACGGCAAATGGCACAACGTAGTAGTCGTCGATGTAGGGATGGACGATCCACAGGATGATGCCGCCAATAACTGACGCCGCCGTGGACGCGGCCAGCACGATGAGATGCGCCTGAGTGAGCAGGCCCCAGATACGTCCCCAGCGCTGGCGGGCCATGTATTCGGGGATAAACCGCATCAAGGATGTATTGAGACCCAGCGGTGCCATGGTCCCGATAAAGATGATCCAGGTCCACACATAGGCATAGATGCCGAATTCGAAGGCACCCATCCATCGGGCGAGCAGGGCAAGGGAGACAAAGCTGACACAGGCGCCGGCCACCCGGATCGCCATCACCGAGGCGGCACCGCGCAGGACCGATGCTAGATCATCCGCGTTGTCCAGAAGGCCGGACAGCTTTTTGCCGAGCGGATCTGGAAGCATGGAGGCAACCTTCGCCGTCAGCCGCACAAAGCTGTTTGTTGCGGACTGCTGTGTGTCCAGCGCGGTCATGCAGGGATGACGGAGCGCACAGCCCGGCGGGCAAGGAGCGCCAGGTTGAACATGGCAGGCGATGCCTTGATCCGCCGCTTCAGCGTATCCTTGAGGCGCGAGGGCAGCGTGAACAGGTAGCCTGAAAAAGTCAGCGGAATGCGGATGTCGATGAGGTCCAGATGCGCGTCGCACCAGTCCTTCTTGTATCCCTCGTCACCCACGGTGAGATCGAAGGCCGAGATATTGTTGGCAAAGCACCAGCGCAGCAATTCATGCAAGTGAATGGTGCCCGGTGAGTGCCGGGACGCTTCGCCTTCGGTGACGCTACCGATGACGGCATAAAACCGGTCACCTCTGACGAAGCCGACATTACCCGCAATGACGTCCCCATCAAGGGTGAGCGCCGACAAGTGCAGGCTGTTGCGCATGGTGTGGTCATCAATCAGGCCGTGCAGGAAGGCCTTGACCTCGTCGGACCCGAACGGATCGACAATTCCGCGTTCGCTGAGCCAGGTGGCTTTCTGCTTGAGGATCGCTTCCAGCATGGCGTGCTGGTCGGCCCGGGTTGTGGGAATTGTGAAGGCAACATCGCCACTCTCATCCAGACGCCGGCGGCGCTGGCGGTCGCGTTTGCGTGTCGATTTGCTGCGCGCGGCTGCATAGAAGGTATTGAAGTCATCATGGTCGAGTGAAATGGCGTGGCCGGACGACGGGTGGGCATCATGCTCCAACAGGGTCAGCGGATTCCTTACACCTTCAATTTCGGTAAGCGTCTTGGTGAGACTGAACGCATCCACCTTTGCTACGGTGGTCGCAATCACGTTCAGGATGCGGCCGAGTTCCTGGCGTGTTGTGTTGCTGTTCCAGTTTGGATGGATCAGGGGCCCGTGATAGTCGGCCTCGTCCTGCGCCAGCCACACAAGCGTGGAGACACCCATCACCCGTTCAACGGCGAAGGGCAGGATCATCACCAGCTCACCATCTGGATCACGCACAAGCGCGATGCAGGGTTCAATCTCTCTGGCCTTACCGACAGTAGCCATCCATGCACACAGCCATGCATGCTGCTGAAAGGCCGTCGCGTGAGCTGTTTGCTCCAGCAACCGCCACGCAACGGCGCAGTCATCCAGATTGTGGTAGATCGAAACCCGGTACTGCACATCGTCGATTGACCGGACAATGTGCAGCGATGCGTCACCGGCAGATGACGCGGGAGACCTGATTATGGATGTGGGTGACGCGGCATTCTGAGACATGTGTGCACCTGGGCGAACATCAGGCGCTAGGCCCGATGTCCCTCAAACTCCACATAGCCAAGCTCCTGCGTGGGATCGACCTCGAAGGTCGTGACGAATTCGCGTTCATTGGCCTCAAGGACGCCGGTCTTCTTCACGGCAAAGGCCAGCCCGCACTTGATCATGGCGGCAAGGCCCTTGGTGTCGACGCTTTTAGGGTTCATGCCGAACAGACGACGCAGCACGCCATTGCCGTAGATGACGCCATACTGCTTCATGGCTTCGGGCGTGTAGTAGGCCGTTGTCATGGACACATTGAGACCTTCGATGTTGTCCACGCGATGCGGTGCCTGCATTTCCCAGGACAGAAGATCACCGGGCTTCAGATCAAAGACCTGGGCATGGGCATCCATGTCTTCGGAGTAGGGCACTTCTTCTTCCGTTTCGCGCAGCACGACCTGCTCGCGAGAGTTGTTTGAAATGAACTCGTCCGTGTTGGGATAGAGCCAAAGACGCTTTGCACCCCGGATGTGGCACAGGACCACCGGCGAAATATCGCAGTGATAGAGCACCCGCGCCGACGGGCTGGAAATCAGAATGCCGGTGTTGTGCCGCATGTGCTTGAGAGACGGATTTTTCTCCGTCACATCATCAAGCGCCCGGGCGACCAGCGCGTGGTAACGTGGCGCGACGTCTTCCATGTGCTGGAGGTTGATCCAGAGCTTGCCATGTTTGATCGCCTCAATCACATCAGCACCGGTGCGGCCCTTCATGGAGCCATGACGCCAGGTCTCCACACCGTCGGGATTGAGTGTTGTTGTGTGGATGCTCATATGCTCTTCGGGATAGCCTTCAATCAGCTCCGCGAGCGCATCGTCCTCGAACAGGCCGCTTTCCAAAAAGCGGTGCTTGGCCTGCACGGTGCCGGTCGAAAAACGATCGGCATTTTCTTGTGTGATATCCAGAATGCGGGACATGCCTGGGGCTCCCCAAATGTAACAGTTCACTAAAATCAAAGCCGGTGCTGGCTGTGTGTTCAGCGAAACAGTCGCATAAGGGGGTTACTAAGCCGTATGCGTTCGGTAGTCATACAGCCGTTTTCTGAGCCTTTTTGCCACAGACCACAGACGTGGCGACTGCTTGATGAAACGCTTCGCGGCGCGGGTTTTTGCCTGCCCCCAAGCAAGGGCGCGGCCCTTGATGGTTAAGCCAATGTAAACGTCAAAAAGGTCCGTTGACGTGTCACACCAGTCATCCTTGTAGTCTTCATCGCCGACCGTGAAATCGAACACGTCAAAGCCACGAATGGTGCTCCACTCGATAAGCTCATTGAGGTGCAACTGACCAGGCGAATAAGTGCGGTACTCCCCGTCGGTCATGGTGGACAGCACGTAGTAGTACCGGCTGCCCCAGGTCAGGCCCCAGTTGGCGGCAACAATGTCATCACCGGCCTGGAAGGTGGAGAGCTGGCAAATCTCCGGGTGCTGCTCAGCGAGGGTGCGATAGAACGCACGCACATTGGAGGATGCGAAAATGTCCCCGGCACCCATTTCAGCCAGTCGGGCACGTTTTTGTTCAATCAGCACGGAGATGGCTTCCGAGCGTGCCTGAGGTGTCCGCGCGACCTTGAACTTTGTGGGGCCAGCGGCCTCTGCCAGCCGTCGTGATCTCTGCCGCAGTTTCTTGCGCGAGGAACTGCCGCGCCGGGCCTTGTAGAGGGCGTCGAACGTTTCGTTGATGGTCAGGGAATGAGATCCCGCCGGTGCCAGCTGACTGGGATAGACCAGCAGCGGGTGCAGGGCATCATTCAGCAACGTTGGCATGTCGACCAGCTTCACCGCGTCGATCCCACGGGTGAGACGGAAGGCTTTATCAAAGAGTTTTTTCGTGGCGTCGGTTGTCAGACCTGCGAGCAGGGACTTGTCGATCACCGGCCCCTTGAAGTCCGCATGTTCATCGCCGAGCCAGACCAGTGTCCGCAGCCCGGCACGGGTCTCGATGCCCATGGGCAGGAGGGCGCGCAACGTACCGTCGGGACTGCTCGCCATAATGATATGCGGGGTGATGCCGCGCGCCTGCCCGATGTGACTGTGCCAATTTGAGACCCAGGCCCATGTTTGGAACACATGCGCGGCGCTTCGTTGCTCCAGGTTGCGCCAGATGCGCTGGAGCGACGCGATGTCGCTGGTCGTGCTGAAAACCATGTCGTCAGCCCCGATGGGGTCGACAAACTGTTGATTATTCAACAGTTCTTCGTGTTTCAGAGCTGCGCTGGCGTTCATGTGATTACCTTTTGGGGACCCGATTTCTAAGGGTCTATCCGCAAAAAGGGTGCCATTGCGTCTTTTGTGTCCGCGCAAGGCCGCGTCAATCGCTTGGCAATCACTGGGCGGTAGTCTGCGGCCTGGTTAATTGCAGCGGTGAGTTTTGGCGATGCGTCTGGTTGGCAGTGATGTCTTGAAGTTTGGTCTGAGCACCCTGCGCACAACGCGGGCGCATCGGGTGCTGGGCAATAGCTGGCGCGGTCTTGGGGCCATCTTCATGCTGCATCGCGTGGTGGAGCAGGCACCGCGGTCACATGATTTCGCACCCAACCGGGGTCTGGAAGTAACACCGGCATTTCTTGATGCGGTGATCTCGCGGGTTCGCGACCTGGGATATGACATTGTCGATCTGGACGAGATGGTTCGTCGGTTGCGCAAGGGAGGTCCGGGTCCCTTTGCAGCCTTTACCTTTGACGATGGCTATCTCGACAATGCTGATCTGGCGCTGCCGATCTTTGAAAAGCATGCCGCGCCATTTGCGGTCTATGTGGCGTCCGACCTGCCGGACGGTATTGCCGATCTTTGGTGGCTGACGCTTGAAGCCTCCATCCGGGCACTGGACCATGTCGAAATGGACATCGGTGGCGAGACGATCTCCCACGCTGCCCACACCGAAAAGGAAATGCGTGGCGCGTGGGAAAGTGTCTATTGGCGTCTGCGTGATGTCAGCGAGGATGATGCGCGACATGCGGTTGCCCGCCTTGCAGAGCTTGCCGGTGTCGATGGACAGGCCCTGGCGTCCTCGCTCTCCATGCGCTGGGACGATGTGCGCCGCCTCAATGATCATCCGCTATGCACCATCGGGGCGCATACGGCCTCACACTTTGCGCTGGCAAAACTGCCACTGGACCGGGCGCGCGAAGACATGATGGCGGGTACAGCGCGTCTTGAGTCAGAGCTTGGCGTGCGGCCACGCCACTTTGCCTATCCCTATGGGGACGAAGGGTCCGCTGGTCTGCGCGAGTTTGATCTGTCTTCAGAGCAGCGCTTTGCGTCTGCCGTGACGACGCGCAAGGGCCTGTTGTTTGATGCCCATGGCAATCATCTGCGGGCCTTGCCGCGCCTGTCGCTTAATGGCGACTTTCAGGATGTTGATCTTGTTGAAGTCCTGCTGGGTGGTGCGCCATTCGCCCTTTGGAACAAGTTCCGCCGGGTGAATGTCGCTTAGGACCCGTGCTGCCGTCCAGAGTGCGGACTAGGGTGCCGGGTAGGGGTGGGCAATCATCTTCATGCCCTCGAACACGGCCTTGTCTGCCACTTCGCGCTCATTGACGAACACAAAGTCAAACACCTTGTCCTCGTTGACGTCGCTGTGAAGCATCACAATAAACATCTCGCCGACGGCTGGCTCATCGTCGACGGTGATTTCCACGTCGGCATTGGTTCCCTTGCCCACATAGGTATGACCCACATAAATGTCGCCATTGGGTTTGCCGTCCTCAAAGGGATGCATCACCAGCCAGCCATTTTCTGCAATGTGAACTTCGGGAAACGTGAAGGTCGCGCCGTTACGTGTGGCACCTTCGGTGATGATCCAGTTTTCCTCACCATTGCCGGTTGTCATCTGCGGGGCTTCTTCCGCGGCAGATGCCGACGCGTCCGCTGCTGGAGCAGCATAGTCTTCGGCGATGACCGGACCTGCTGCAAAGGCAAAGGCGGCCGCGATGAGACCTGAACGTATGGCTGACATATTGGCTGACATGGGGTTCCTCCGGGTCGTTTTTTTGAATGCCCTTTGCGGCTTGGGGAGAGTGTCAGCCCTTCATGCCGGTGCGTCAAAACAAAAATGACCCATGGTCGGAAACGAGCGAACGGCCAAAAAGCCGCATCTTGGAATTGGAGGGGAACCCTCTATAGTCCGCCGCAGTTGATCAAATCACGGCGGCTCCCGATGAGTCGCCCCCAGACGAAAGACGTGTCATGTCCGCCATTATTGCGATTGCCATCTTCATGGTTGCCTTTCTTGCCCTCAACAAGATGACGTTTGGCCGTTTCGACTAAGCCTTGTCACTGCCCTGTGCGTCCGCCACATGAGGCCGTCGTGGGGTAGAAAGGTGACCTTGTGCGCATTTTGTTGATGACGTTGGGGTCACGTGGCGATGTTCAACCTTTCATCGCGCTTGGGTGCGCGCTCAAATCAGATGGCCACGATGTGGCTGTCTCAACGGCCGCCAACTTCACAGACATGATTGAAAAGGCGGGGCTTCGGTCAGCGCCTGTTTCCGTTGATATGCAGGCTGAGCTGGAAGGCTCCGTCCTGATGGAGGGCATGCGGTCGGTGCGTGGGCTCATCCGCGCGTGGCGGCTTTCTCAGGACCTGATGCAGACGCAGCTGCAGGATGTCTGGGACGTGGCTCATCGCGAACACCCTGATGTCATCGTCTATCACCCCAAGGCCTTTTCAGCGGTTTATGCGGCGCGCTCCTTGGGCATCATGGCCATGCCTGTTTACCTGCAGCCCGCGTATACCCTCACAGGTGCCTTTCCAAACCCGATTTATCCTTGGCGACGATCCGGATTGCTGACGCGGCGACTGAACCGCGCATTCCTGTGGCTGACGCGGCTCGGCTACAGCTCACTCCTCAGGAAATGGTTTGCCAAGCGCCAGGACGTGCCCTCCAAATCTTCGATTGATGTCCTGACCGGGTATCACCCTGCGGGCAATCCCGTGCCGCGGTTTCACGCCTTCAGCCAGCACCTTGTTCCGAGTCCGGATGATTATGGCATCCACGAAAGGACAACCGGTTACTGGTTCGTTGACCCTGATGACACCTGGCAGCCGCCTGCCGATCTCGAGGCATTCTTGAGTGCTGGTCCTGCTCCAGTTTATGTCGGCTTTGGGAGCATGCCATCGCAGGACGCCCGGGCACTGACGCGCGATGTTGTGGCTGCATTGGACATGGCCGGGCAACGCGGCATCATCGCAACCGGCTGGAGCGGGTTATCCGGCGGTGATCTTCCGCCGCAGCATTTTGCATTGGAGAGCGCGCCTCACAGCTGGCTGTTCCCGCGCTGTGCGGCTGTGGTGCACCATGGCGGTGCCGGCAGCACGCACGAAGGTTTGCGCTGGGGGCGGCCGACGGTCATCTGTCCCGTATTTGGCGATCAGCCGTTCTGGGGGTATGTGGTGGCTCGCCTTGGCGCCGGGCCACGCCCGGTGAAGCAAAAGAAAATCACCGGACAGGTCCTGGCTGATCGCATCATCCAGGCGCTTGATCCAGCCATTGCATCGGCTGCAGAGGACATTGGCAGCTTGCTAAGGGCTGAGGGCGGCGCGCGTCAGGCAGCAGATCTCATCACTGAAATTGCGAGAGACCAACAGACGGCAGACTAGATTTGCTGCGGCGGGGTGCCGGGGTCAGGTATCTGCATCCACTTGATGAGGAAGCCCGCCGGAATGGCCCACAGAATACCGGCTGCCAGAAAATAGGCGAACTCCAAGATGCCGTTTTCGGGAAGTTTGTAGACCGCAAATGTCATTACAAACATCGCATAGAGGAACATGAACACCAGCAGCACCACGAGGCCAATGAGTTTGCGCCAGCGCATGGGAATGCCGAATGTCATGGGCGGTCTCCAAAATCGGTCACTGATGGATCCATGGTGGTCTGCCATATGATGCGGCATCGCGCCGCTGCGCACGTGGGGTTCATCAGTCTATGTTGTCACTCGAACTCAGTCATTTAGGCCGAGATGGCCAAAAGCACCAGCCCGAGCGTCAATCCGTCCCATGAGCAGCCCGTTGGAAACCAGCCGTACAGATACCCGTCCCATTGCCATCTGGCTGCTGGGTGTTGCCGCCCTCGTCGCGTTGATGGTGGTTGTCGGTGGTCTGACGCGTTTGACCGGGTCCGGCCTGTCGATCACCGAGTGGAAACCGGTGACCGGGTCGATCCCGCCGCTGAGTGCCGAGATGTGGCAGGAAGAGTTCGACAAGTATCGGCAAATCCCGCAGTACCAGCTGGTCAACAAGGGCATGAGCCTGGACGAATTCAAGACCATCTACTGGTGGGAGTGGGGGCATCGGTTTCTAGGCCGGTTGATTGGTCTGGCGTTCTTCGTGCCCTTCGTCTGGTTTCTCGCCACGGGCCGCCTTCGCGGGCGGTTGGCATGGGTTTGCGCCGGCCTGTTTGTACTAGGCGGGATGCAGGGCTTCATGGGCTGGTACATGGTCGCGTCCGGCCTCACGGAGCGTGTCAGTGTCTCCCAATACCGGCTGGCAGCCCATCTGGGACTGGCGTTCCTGATCTTCGCGGCGCTGGTCTGGGTGGCGCTTGATATTCTCCGCGGCACGGCCGACGAGATACATCGCCGTTGGGTCGGCTGGACCGGCGGGCTAGTGCTGCTGGTCTATGTGCAAATTGTGCTGGGTGCGTTTGTGGCCGGGCTCGATGCCGGGATGATCTACAACACCTGGCCGCTCATGGATGGGGCATTTATTCCAGACGGGATCTACACCGTGCCTGCGGCGGCGTTCGAGCAGCATCTGACCGTCCAGTTCAATCACCGGATGGTGGCCTATCTCATTGCCATACTGACTGTGATTTTCTGCTGGCGCGTCGTGGCGGCTGGGGCAGACAGGCTTCAGCGCCGGGCCGCCATGTGGTTTGCGACAGCGATCAGCGTCCAGATACTCATTGGCATCTGGACGCTGGTTGCCGTGGTGCCGGTCTGGCTTGGCGGACTCCACCAGTTCGGCGCGGTCATCGTGCTGGGCGTCGCCATGGTGCAGCTTCACATCGCTGTCCACGGTACGCCCGATGCGGGTCGCACTCAGGCCTTGGCCAGAGCCTGATCAATATCCGCAATGATGTCGGCGGCATCTTCAATGCCGACAGACACACGCACGGTGTCATCACCGGCGCCCGCTGCTGCACGTTGCTCCGGTGACAGCTGGGCGTGGGTGGTGGACGCGGGGTGAATGATCAGGGACTTGGTGTCGCCGATATTGGCCAGGTGAGACAGCATCTCCACCGAGTTGCACAGGGTCTTGCCTGCTTCAAATCCACCCTTCAGCCCGAAGGTGAAGACGGCACCGGCGCCCTTGGGGCTGATCTTCTGCATCAAGGCGTGACCCGGATCTTCCTTCAGGCCCGCATAGGACACCCAGGAGACCTTGTCATGGCCCTTGAGGTGCTCGGCAACGGTGATGGCGTTCTGGCAATGACGTTCCATGCGCAGGGCCAGGGTTTCACACCCTGTCAGCAGCAGGAACGCATTCTGCGGTGAGATGGCGGGACCAAGGTCGCGCAGGCCGAGCACACGGCAGGTGATCGCAAAGGCGATGTTGCCGAAGGTCTCGTGCATCTTAAGGCCGTGATAGCTGTCACACGGTTCGGACAGGGTCGGGTAGTTGCCGGAGGCAGACCAGTCAAAGGTGCCGGCGTCCACGATGATCCCGCCGATGGAGTTGCCATGACCGCCAATGAACTTGGTCAGCGAGTGGCAGACGATGTCCGCCCCCAATTCAATGGGGCGGCACAGATAGGGTGTCGCCATGGTGTTGTCGACGATGAGCGGAATGCCCGCTTCCTTGGCAATCGCCGCGATCGCCGTCACGTCCTGAACAACGCCACCGGGGTTGGCAATGGACTCCATGAAGATCGCACGGGTCTTGGGGCCAATCGCGGCCTTCACGGCAGCCGGGTCCGCCATGTCGACCCAGTCCACATGCCAGTCAAACTTCTTGAAGGCGTGGCCGAACTGGTTGATGGAGCCGCCATAAAGCTGCTTGGCGGCCACAAAGCGGTCACCGGGCTGCATGATGGCGTGGAAAATCAACAGCTGTGCCGCATGACCAGAGGCTGTGGCCAATGCCGCCGTACCGCCTTCAAGCGATGCGATGCGCTCTTCAAGCACAGCCTGCGTGGGGTTCATGATACGGCTGTAGATATTGCCGAATTCCTGCAGGCCAAACAGCCGGGCGGCATGGTCCACATCGTCAAATACATAGGATGATGTCTGGTAGATCGGTGTGGCGCGGGCGCCGGTGGTGGGGTCGGGGGCCGCGCCTGCGTGGACGGCGCGTGTTGAAAATCCCTGTTCACTCATCTGTTGTACTCCCTGTACGGATCATTTTGTGGTCTGAAGATGTTGGTTCATGCGGCCCGAAGGCGCGGAATTTCGATGGCGGGGCAGCGGTCCATGATGACTGTCAGTCCGGCCGCTTCCCCCCGTTTGGCTGCGGCCTCGTCAATGACGCCCAGCTGCATCCATACGGATTTGGCCCCCACGGCGATGGCCTCGTCCACGGTCTCACCGGCAACACTCGCATTGCGGAACACATCCACCATGTCGATGGGCACCGGGACGTCGGCAAGGGATGCCAGAACCGTCCGTCCGTGAATTTCCTGGCCGACCTTGAGCGGGTTGACCGGATACACGTCAAAGCCTTCGCGCAGCAGGAAGCCCATCACTTCGTTGCTTGCGCGATGGGACTTCGGACTCGCGCCAACAAGGGCAATGACCTTGGTGTTTTCAAAGAGGGTGCGGATGAGATCGTCTGAATAGGTGGGCATTGGATGGTCCCGATTTGTGGACAGGCACTAAACACCGGGCGTCATGCGGTCGTCCAGTCAGATGGGTGGGTGTTTCTGGCACAAACCCTCAAATTCCAGAATGAGCCATCACCCCGAACTGCAGAAATTGCAACCGGACCGCAACTATTAGTAATCAGACCTTAATCCCGCTGCTTTAATCGTTGGGGCAGGAAGGGTTGATCATGCCTGCAGTCCATCTTTTGAATGCCGCCCATGTGGATGCACTGTCGTGTGTCCATGCCGCGCATTCAGCCACAGATGCGCACACGGCTGACCACGAGCACACGGTGGGCCTTCTTGCCAAACATATCGCGACCTTTATGGGCTCGTCACCAGAGGAAGCCGAAGCCATCGGCCTTGCCGCACGACTTCATGACGTTGGCAAGATGTCGATCCCACCGGCCATCCTGCACGCGTCAGGTGTCCTGACGCCGGACCAGAACCGGATCATGCAGGGGCATGCCTTGGCGGGCGCCAAGATACTGCAGACCGCGAAATTTCCACTCATGAGACTGGCCAGCCAGATTGCCCTAGAGCATCACGAGCACGCGGATGGCTCGGGCTATCCCTATGGGCTGAGAAACAATCAGACGAGCATGGCGTCGCGCATTGTCAGCTTGTGCGATGTCTATGACGCGTTACGCCGGGAACGATCCTACAAGCCGGGCAAAACTCATGAGGAGGTGTGCCAGGCGTTGTCGAATGGGGAAGGGCGGATTACGCCGGATATTTTCGATGAGAGAGTCCTGAGGACTTTTATCGAGCACAAAGAAACCATCGGGAAAATTTACATCGACGCGGTTCGTTCTACTCATTAGTCGCCGCTTTCTTCTCGATGGCCGCCGTCAACATGTCTTGTAGTTCTTGAAGAAATTCCTGCATTTCTCGAGCCGGGCCCCACTCGGCCAAGGCCCAGTCAAACCAGAATGATTTAAGTTGGCTATCGTCAAGATTGAGGTCAATTACGGCCTGAAAGTATTGTGTAACTAGTAGCGCTTCACCCGGTGGCGCGCCATCCACATATGCACTGATAGCTTCCTCAAATCCTCCGTCCATGTCCTGATGGAAGAAGCCTGTAAACTGCTTGAATTGTTCAGGGACTTTACCGGTAAAGTGCGAGGGTGACACTTTGCTTACCGATCTTCCCAGGTAGGACTGCGCTTCTCGATGAAGGCTGTGATGCCTTCCTCGGCATCGTGCGCCATCATGTTTTGCACCATGACCTGACCTGCATAGGCGTAGGCGTCGCTCAGGCCGTGCTCAAGCTGGTCGTAGAAGGCTTGCTTGCCGATGGCCAGCGTGTGGGAGGATTTTGCGGCAATGCGCTTGGCCCAGGCGTTTACTTCTTCATCAAGAAAGTCACCTGACACGCAGTGATTGATGAGCCCGAATTGCGCGGCGCGTTTGGCATCCAGCATTTCGCCCAGCAACAGCATCTCCATGGCGTGCTTGCGCGAGACGTTTCGAGAGAGCGCCACCATAGGTGTTGAACAGAACAGGCCGATATTGACCCCCGGCGTTGCAAAGTGCGCGTCGTTGCTGGCGAGTGCGAGATCGCAGCTGGCAACAAGCTGGCAGCCGGCAGCGGTCGCAATGCCATGCACGCGAGCGATCACCGGCTTGGGGCAGCGCACGATGGCCTGCATCATGGCCGAACAGCGCGACACCAGATCCTGAAAATAGGCCTTGCCGCCATCCGCATCCTGACGGTGGGCCGTCATTTCCTTGAGATCATGGCCAGCGCAAAAGCCGGGGCCGGCACCATCGAGAATGATGACGCGGGCGGCAGGGTCATTGCCCAAACGGGTCACGGCTTCATGGAGTGACGCGATCAACGCATCCGACAGGCTGTTGCGCGCCTTTGGACGGTTCAGCGTCAGGCGGGCGACGCCTTTGTCCAGGTGTTCAATCAGAACCGGATCAGCGACGGCAGCAGCGGCGTGTGACATGAGGCATCCTCCCAAATGCATTTGGGAAAGCCTAAGGCCCCGGAGGGACCGCGTCAGCCCCCCTCAAGACGTCAGTTGGCCAAGTGGCCAAGCGCTATTTGCGCCGAAGCATGCCGCCGATGCTGCGTTTGTCTGGCTCGGGGGCCGGTGCCTCGGCCTGAACTTCAGCGGGCTCCGCCTCCGCAGGTGCATCTGCGCGGGCAGGGGCCTCGGAGCCAATGGTGCGGATATCGCCTTCCAGGCGGGCGCCCCGGGTTGCCTGAAACTCGCCATACCGAATGGTGCCGCTGACGCTGCCGGTTTCATGGACGATCAATTCGTCCTGAACGGTCAACTCACCTTCAAAATGCCCGCGGACTTCAGCGCTTGTCACGACGGCCTGACCGGTGATGCGGCCGGCCTGGCCAATCACCAGTTCACCGGCCTCGATGGTCGCCTGACTGAAATCACCCTCGACCAGGACACTGACAGCGTTGGTGACGTGGCCTGCCAATGACACCCCCTTGCCGAGCACGAGCTTGCCATCCGCGACCGGGGTTGCCGGTGCAGGTGCTCTGGTGGGCGCAGGCGCTGATTGAGAGAGGGGACGGGGTGCAGCGGGCCGGGCCGCTGCCGGTGTTGGGGCAGGCGCAGGAGCCTTTTGCGTCGGCGTTTCAGCCGGTTTGGCCTGCGAAGACCCCTGTGCACTCGGATTGCTACCGTCGTCCGGCATGATGATTTCCCCAGTTTACGCGCGCTTCAAAGCGCAAGGTCCCGGCACCACCCCAAGCAATGCCATTAACCTTTGATTATCCCCGAGTGATTGAACGGGAAATGGCCCCTCAATTCAATCAATTAGGTGACGCGCCAAATTTGGGGTATCAAAATACCGCAGATGGAAGCCGCTGGTTTTATTGCGCTTTTTCGGGCATTCGCCGATTGACATGAAAGGCGCCGTCCTAGATAACCCGCGCAACGTCACGTTTCGCCGGGCAATCGCGTCCGGCGCTTTGTTTTCCGGCAAGGCTCCCACTTGGGGCTGCACCTACCAGGATACCCAAAAGACCAATGAAGACTTTTACAGCAACCCCCTCAAATATTGAGAAGAAGTGGGTGCTTATCGACGCTGAAGGCCTTGTGGTGGGGCGTATGGCCACCATCATCGCGACACGCCTTCGCGGCAAGCACAAGCCCACTTTCACACCGCACATGGATTGCGGTGACAACATCGTCGTCATCAATGCCAGCAAGATCGCTCTGACCGGCAAGAAGATGACCGACAAGATCTATTACCGTCACACGGGCCACCCGGGCGGTATCAAGGAAACCAATCCGACGCGGATTCTTGCCAGCAAGAACCCTGAGGACATCGTCCGCAAAGCCGTGCAGCGCATGCTGCCGGGCGGACCCCTGTCCCGCGCGCAGATGTCCAACCTGAAGATCTACCCGGGCACTGAGCATCCGCATGAGGCTCAGCAGCCTGAAGTGCTGGATATTGCGTCCATGAACTCCAAGAATACGCCGAGGGACTAGAGAATGTCAGAAACAGAAACCAAGTCCCTGGAAGATCTGGGCGATGCAATGACAGCCGCCGTCACGGACGCACCGGTTGTTGATGCAGAACCTGAGGTTCTTCCTGATCCGAAGATTGACGAGCTTGGCCGCTCCTATGCCACTGGCAAGCGTAAGGATGCGGTCGCCCGCGTCTGGATCAAGCGCGGCACTGGCGTCATCACGGTCAACGGCCGCGACCAGGAAAAGTACTTCGCACGCCCCGTGCTGCGGATGCTGGTCAATCAGCCTCTCGTTGTGACGGAACGTGCCTCCGAGTTTGACATTGTCTGCACCGTCACCGGTGGCGGTCTGTCCGGTCAGGCTGGCGCCGTGCGTCACGGCATCTCCAAGGCTCTGACCTTGTTTGAGCCTGGCCTGCGCCGCACGCTCAAGGCTGGTGGCTTCCTGACACGCGACAGCCGCGTTGTTGAACGTAAGAAGTATGGCCGCGCGAAAGCCCGCCGGAGCTTCCAGTTCTCCAAGCGCTAGGCTTCAGGACATTTCAATTATGGGGAAGGGCGGTTCTTTGGAACCGCCCTTTCTTTTTGGGGCCGCTCAGGGCTTTGCCGGTGCGATCACGGCTTCTGTCTTGTAGCGGCCATGGCACTCGGAGACGGACTTCTTGACAATGACCTTGCGGAACAGCTCGTCGCGTTCCAGCCAGATGGCCGCGATGTCGGGATCAATGCGCACCTCGGCCAGGGCTTCTGCAAGCAGTCCATGGCGGATATCGAAGACTTCGTCCGTGATGAAGAGGTGGGGGTGGGCCTTGTTGGGCAGGCGCCCTGAATAGGTGAGCGGGCCCCCGAGAATGCCGACGAAAAAGTCCGTGAGCTGGTTTTCCTGGTGCTGGCGATCCGAATTGGCAAAGAAGCCTTTGAGCCAGGGATGGGCGTAAACCTTGCCGTAGAAGACGCGGTGAACCCTCAGAACAACGTCTCTGCCACCAATGACGTCGATCAGGGGCACTTCCGATGTGGCGCGTTGGGCTTGCATCCTGTCAGACCTGTTCAATTACTCGCGGTTGTCTGCAGACTGCACTGCAACCATGAATATTTTTGAAAGAGGCTGACTGGTCCTTGACGCGTCCGCACGAGCCTCCATCTAACTAATAGTAATTCGCAACTAAGGATGGCCGACATGGCGCGGACGATGACGAAAACAGCAACCTATTCCATCATGCACATGGTGGTGGCGATCGGCGTCGCATATGCCCTGACGGGGAGCTGGATCGTTGCGCTTGGTATCGGGCTTGTGGAGCCAATCGTGCAGACTGTGGCCTACCATCTGCACGAAAGGGCATGGTCTTTTGGTGATCCGCATGACCATAGTCGGCGTAAGGTACCCATCGACACGGCACAGGCTGCGGCTTAGCAGGCACCCTACACAAAATGTTGGGTGCCAAGGGGGTAGGCGGCATCTGATCCCATAACCCGTGGTCGGTGAGCAATTTCAGCGGTCTAGCCGCTTATACAAGGGTCATTGAATGTCAGATATTGGTCACGCTACGCCTGAGACGCCTCACAAATACCGCCCGATTGCACCGCCGCGGCCCACCATGTGGCCGCTGGAAATGCGTGTCCTGGGCGAGGGGGCAGCACTCGCCGCCGCCTGGCCGGCATTGGACCGGGCGCCCAATGGTGACGGGCATGGCGTGATTGTGGTTCCCGGCTTTTCGACAGACGACAATTCAACAGTTCCCCTGCGCCGCTATATCCGCAACCGCGGCTACCACACCCGTGGCTGGCGCAATGGCCGCAATGACGGGCCGACGCAGGCAAATCTCGACGCCATTGTCGATAATGCCAAGGAATTAGCCGACAAGACCGGCGAAAAGGTGTCGCTGGTCGGCTGGAGCCTGGGCGGATGCCTTGTGCGCGAAGCTGCCCGCGAAAACCCGGATCTGGTGCGTGGTGTCATCACCATGGGCAGCCCGTTTCAGGACGTGCGGGCCAACTCCATCAGCATCATGTGGAATCTTCTGGCCTCAAAGGACCGGATTGAGGACAAGGAGCGCACAGAGGCGCTGGGCGCGCCCATTCCGGTGCCTGCCACAGCCATTTTCTCCAACACGGATGCTGTCGTCGCCGGTGATGCCTGCCGCGAGCGTCCGGGCGGCAAGCGTGAATCCATTCAGGTCTTTGCCAGCCATTTCGGTTTGGGCGTCAATCCGCTGGTTTACTTCGCCATTGCGGACCGTCTGGCCCAGAAGAAGGGCACCTGGAAGCACTTTGAGCCGCCCGCGCTCATGAAACGCCTCTACGAAGTGCATAGCTAGGCCGCGTCGAGCATCTAGGACAATCCGGGGAGGCGTGATACATCGCGCCTCCCTCCTTGTTTGTGATCTCTCGTTTTTCGTAAAGGCAGCGCATCATGGCGCATACGGTATTCATCGATGGCGAAGCCGGGACAACCGGCCTTCAAATCTGCGACCGGCTGGATGCCCGGTCAGATATTGAGGTTGTGTCGATTGATCCGGCACGCCGCAAGGATGCCGATGCCCGTGCGGACCTCCTGAATGGCTGTGACGCGTCGATTCTGTGCCTGCCAGACGATGCGGCGCGCGAAGCGGTTTCGCTTGTCACGAACCCCGATGCCCGGATTCTTGATGCCTCCAGTGCCCACCGGACACTGGACGGCTGGGCCTATGGCTTCCCCGAGATGGCACCGGGGCAGCGGGATGGCATTGCCAAAACCAAGCGGCTGGCGGTTCCAGGCTGCTATCCCACGGGATTTATCGGGCTTGTGCGGCCTCTCGTTGACGCGGGCCTCATTGCTGCCGACTGGCCTGCCTCTGTCTTTGGGGTGTCCGGCTACTCGGGCGGCGGCAAGGCGCTGATTGATCGGTACGAAAACGAGAAGAACGACGCCTATATCACTGAAGGACATAGGCTTTATGGTCTGACGCTTCAGCACAAGCACTTGCCGGAAATGCAGCATTTCTCTGGTCTGGATGCGGCGCCATTGTTTGTTCCGGCAACCGGCCAATTCCGACAGGGGATGTTGATACAGGTACCGCTGCCGCTCCAAGTCCTGTCAAAGTCCGCCAGTATTTCTGATTTAAAACAGACGCTTACAGAGTTTTACCAAGGTGAAAGCTTCGTATCAGTTGCCGCACATGATTCGGCTTCGCCGCCTGCAGAGATGTTCGGGGAAGACCTCGTCGGGACGAACACGATGCGCCTGAACGTGTTTGGTCATGACGGCGTCCATGGCGCACCCGGTCAGGCGCTGCTGGTCGCAGAACTGGACAATCTCGGCAAAGGCGCCTCAGGTGCCGCTGTTCAATGCCTCAACCTGATGCTGGGTCTAGACGAAAGCGCAAGCCTTTCAGCGATTTAGTGAACGCAATCCGCGCATCGCAACACTCTGTTAAGCATTCGGGCACACCCTTGTGATGCAGCTTTTGCCGTCGGTTTACGGTGGGCAGCGCGTGGCCATTTTATTTGCCTAATTTGCCATGTGGCTAATGCGCTTTAAGCTGGCATTTGGTATGGAATAACTGTGTCCCGGTGCGAGGGGAGTTCGCGACGCATTGGAACACTTGCAGCAGCGTTATCCAGACGATTGCTGCGCATCGGGTGGAATTTCCGGATTGCAGCGCCCTGACCGGGTGCCTGCTGCAGGGCCGGACGTCAAAAAAGAGAGCTTTATGACCAACACTTCTCTTTCACGTGTGAGCGTTGAACAGCCAATGAAGAGCCGCCGCACTGGCCTGCGCGCAGGACCGTTGGTGGCCGCGGCTGCGGGCCTCATGCTTGCTGCATGTTCCACGCTCCCGGACTGGACCAAGCCCTCGACCGCGTCAGACGCGATTACCGGCAAGGCCCCAAGCCAGACCACCAATGAGAATGTGGCTGCTCAGCAGGCACGTGCTGAAGCTGCCTCTGAAAACAGCAGTTTCCCGACTGCCGGGTCGACGCCTCAGGTGCCCGAGACCGGCAACCCGACCGCGAAGCGTGATCTGGCCAACAGCCTCGTAGCTGACCGGCAGCATGCGCGTTATTCCGGTGAAGCCCTTCGTGGCGGCACCGAGCCACCTGCATCTCCGCTGCCATCTCGCCGTGTTGCGCCTCTGCCTGATCTGCCTGCGACAGCTGGCGGCACCGAAACCGTAGCCGCTGCGGCACCGTCAGAAGCTGGTGTTATTCCAGCACGTGATATCCCGGCTTTCCAGGTACCCTCACGCCGCATGGGCCAGTTGGACGATGGCGAAATTGTTGAAACGCCGGTTGCTGCAGCGCCAGCCGCACCTGCGCCCACAACTCCCAAGGTTGAAGTAGCAACGCTGCCAGCACCCACGGCCGCGCCTGCAGCTCCGTCTGCTCCTGCAGCTGTGCCGTCTGCGGCCCCGCAGGCAACAGCGCCGCGCGTCGCTACTGCTCCGGTCGCCACGCCTGTTCGTCAGGTTGCGACAGCACCGGCGCGCCGCGCAGCCGTGCCCGCTCGCTCTGTTCCAACCTATGAAACAGAAACCCTGGCAGCTTCTGCTCCGGCGGCTTCTGTTCCTGTCCGTTCAGCGGTCACCCCCGTAAATGCATCCGGCCAGCCTCAATTTGCTGTCTCCACGGCGCCGCCGCTGCCTGTTGAGGTGCGCGATCAGGTGCCTGCAGTTGTTGCGGCACGTTTTGACGAGACGCTGGGTGAACCTGCCGCCACTGCGCAGGCCGCCGGGCAACTTTCCGCACCAGCACCACAGGTCGGCGCTGATGGTGTGGTGATTGACTATTCAGCCATCGGAGCCGGCTCACCGGTTCCCGCTACGCCAACACTGGAGCAGGGCTCAGCGCCGACGCTTCCTATCCAGGCTTATGAGCCGCTGGAATTCTCCGGTGCCGCTTCAGACGCTGAAGGCGGGCCATTTGCGCCGGTCGCCATTTACTTTGGCCATGGCTCATCCAACCTGAGCGCGGCTGACCGTGCCCAGATTTCAGAGGTTGCTGCACTTCACAAGAAACGCGGTGAAGGATCTGTCCGTGTTGTCGGCCATGCCTCCAGCCGGACCAACAACCTGCCGGTCAATGCTCACCTGCTTGCCAATTTCGAAGCATCCATGGACCGTGCCAATGCCGTCGCCAATGAGCTGATGCGCAAGGGCGTCTCGGCGTCTGATCTGGTGATTGAAGCGGTCGGTGACCGGGCACCGGAATATTACGAGTCAATGCCCGCGGGCGAAGCCGGCAACCGGCGCGCGGAAATCTTTCTCGAGTAACGCGTAGCCGGCCTTTTTTCTGACTTCTCCTCGGGGTTCATTGGCCGGGGCTGTTCCCTCATCGGGCAGCACCCCGGCCATTCGCCGTTTGTGCTTTCCAACCGCCCGGGCCCCATCCAGGGGACACAGGCCGGGACATTGTCAAAAGCGCTGATTGTCTGCTAATGCCGCTGGACATTCGCGCGGGGTTTTAATGCCCCGCAGCACCTGCCGCGGCAGGAACCGGAACCTTTGTTATGTCGCAAGAATTTCACCGTATTCGCCGCCTTCCGCCGTACGTCTTTGAAGTCGTCAACAAGCTCAAAGCCGAGGCCCGTGGGCGCGGCGAGGACATCATCGACCTGGGCATGGGCAATCCCGATCTGCCCACGCCACAACACATCGTCGACAAGCTGGTTGAAACGGTCTCAAAGCCGCGCACCAACCGCTACTCGACCAGCAAGGGCATCCCTGGTCTTCGCCGGGCCCAGGCGGCCTATTACGAGCGCCGCTTTGGCGTGAAGCTTGATCCGGAAACCGAAATCGTCGCGACGATCGGGTCGAAGGAAGGCTTTGCAAACCTCGCGCAGGCTATCACCGCACCCGGTGACACGGTGCTGGTGCCCAACCCGACCTATCCTATCCATTCCTTTGGGTTCATTATTTCCGGTGCCGTGATCCGTCACGTGCCCATGGGAACCGAGAGTGAATTCATGGCGGGTCTCGAACGGGCCATGAAGCATTCCGTCCCCAAACCATCTGCGGTCGTTCTGAATTTCCCGTCCAATCCAACGGCGCAGGTTGTGGATCTCGATTTCTACAAGGACATGGTCAAGTTCGCGTACAAGCACGACGTGTTCCTGCTGTCAGACCTGGCCTATTCAGAGGTCTATTTCGACGACTGTCCGCCGCCCCCCTCCATCCTGCAGGTGCCCGGTGCAAAGGATGTTGCGATTGAATTTACGTCGCTCTCCAAGACCTACTCCATGCCGGGGTGGCGTATGGGCTTTGCTGTCGGCAATGAACGCCTGGTGGCTGCCCTGACACGCATCAAATCCTATCTCGACTATGGCGCATTCACGCCGATACAGGTGGCAGCAACAGCTGCCCTCAACGGCCCGCAGGAATGCGTGGATGAAATGCGCGCGACCTATCAGGCACGACGCGATGCCCTTGTTCAGTCAATGGCGCAGGCTGGGTGGGATATTCCTTCTCCGCCAGCCACGATGTTTGCGTGGGCACCGCTGCCCGAGAAATTCCGCCATGTCGGCTCGCTGGAATTCTCAAAGATGATGCTGGAGCACGCCAAGGTGGCAGTCTCGCCGGGCATCGGCTTTGGCGAATATGGCGACGGCCACGTCCGCGTGGCGATTGTAGAGAACGAACAGCGCATCCGTCAGGCGGCCCGCAATGTGCGGCGCTTCATGCAGAATGCGGATGCCATTCTGGCAGGCGAAACGCCAGACCTGCGGCTGGATGAACCCGATCCGAAACCGGCTGAAGCGTCATGAGCGGTAAATCCAAAAGCGGCAAACCCATCCGCGTCGGTATCGCCGGTCTTGGCACGGTCGGCGCGGGTGTCATCAAGATCCTGACGGCGCAGGCTGATCTTCTGTCTGCGCGGGCAGGGTGCCCAATCGTCATTGGCGGTGTGTCTGCCCGCAGCAAGGATCAGGACCGTGGCGTCGATCTCTCGCCCTATCCATGGTTCGACGACTGCCTCGATATGGCAGCTGCCGACGATATTGATGTGGTGATGGAGCTCATCGGCGGCGAAGAAGGTGTTGCCCGTTCACTGGTGCAAACAGCCCTTGAGAACGGCAAACACGTTGTGACGGCCAACAAGGCATTGTTGGCGCACCACGGCGTGGCGCTTGCGCGGCTGGCAGAAACAAAGGGCGTCGTGCTCGCCTATGAAGCAGCTGTGGCGGGTGGTATTCCAGTCATCAAGGGTCTGCGGGAGGGCCTTACCGCCAACCGCATAGACCGCATGGTCGCGATCCTGAACGGTACCTGCAATTTTGTTCTGAGCCTGATGGAAGATGAGGGCGTCGGTTTCGAAGCAGCGGTCAAGCAGGCGCAGGATGTTGGTTTTGCCGAAGCCGACCCGACCACGGACATTGGTGGGTTTGATGCCGCCCACAAGCTGGCTATTCTCGCCAGCATCGCCTTTGGCACCCGCGTCAACTTTGATGCGGTCGACATTCAGGGCATTGACTCAATCACAGCCGAAGACATTGAGGCAGCCAAGGAACTTGGCTATCGCATCAAGTTGATTGCAGCGGCGCAGCGCCTCGACGGCGGTTGCCTACAGCGGGTTCAGCCGGCGCTCGTACCTCTGGCCCATCCGCTGGCACTTGTCAGCGGCGGGGGCAATGCCATCCACCTTGAAGGCGATTGGGTGGGTGCGGTTGAATTTGGCGGTCCAGGCGCCGGTGAAGGCCCCACGGCCTCCGCTGTGGTGGCTGATACGGTCGATATTGCCCGCGGGCTCGATATCCCGGTTTTCGGCATTCCCGTGGACAATCTGACGGCAGACAATGCGGCGCCGGAAGATACGTCCCAGACGGCGTTCTATCTGCGGTTCCAGATGGCTGACCAAAAGGGCACAATTGCAGCCGTTACGGGCCTTTTGGCGGAAAATGACATCTCGATCGAGACGATGATTCAGCGCCCGGAGCGCAATCACGTAGAGGGCGCAAACATGCCTGTCATCGTGATAACCTATCCTTCAACCCGTCAGGCCCTCACCAAGGCCATTAACGCCATTGAGGAAACCGGTATCGTTGCCAGCCGCCCCCATGTTATTCGCGTGGAATCGCTGTAAACGTACGCGGTAGACCGACATTCCTATTTGCGACCAGCATTCCGGCTGGCGCGCTTCACACAGATTACGAAAGACCAAAAGATCATGAGCCAGGCCAAGTCCGACGATCAGGCACCAGCATCTCTTCTTCACCGTGAGCTGACGCTTGAGCTTGCCCGTGTGACCGAACGCGCCGCTGTGGCTGCATCGCGTCTGCGTGGCCGTGGCGATGAGAAAGCCGCTGACCAGGCCGCCGTGGACGCCATGCGTCGCGAACTCAATGCGCTGGACATCGACGGCACGGTCGTGATCGGTGAAGGCGAGCGCGATGAAGCGCCAATGCTCTATATCGGCGAGGAAGTCGGCACCAAGTCAGGCCCCAAGGTTGATATCGCGCTTGATCCGCTGGAAGGCACAACCCTGTGCGCCAAGTGCATGCCCAATTCGCTGGCGACCATCGCCATGGCGGAAGGCGGCAGCCTTTTGAACGCACCTGACGTTTACATGGAAAAGATTGCCATCGGCGGCGGCTATCCTGAAGGCCTTGTGGATCTTGATGCGGACCCCAAAGACAACGTCCTGGCACTTGCCAAAGCCAAGGGTGTTGATCCGTCACAGATCACTGTCTGCGTGCTAGACCGTCCGCGTCACTCCCACATCATCAAGTCGGTGCGCGATGCTGGCGCTGCGGTGACCCTGATCACAGACGGCGACATTGCCGGTGTGATCCACACAGCCGAGCCCAACACGGGCATCGACATGTATATGGGCACAGGTGGCGCCCCCGAAGGTGTGCTCGCTGCGGCAGCCCTGCGCTGTATTGGCGGCCAAATCCAGGGACGTTTGATCTTCCGCGATGCCGAAGAACGCCGCCGCGCCGAACGCGTTGGCTACACGGATTTTGAACGCAAATACGTCACGAACGAACTGGCTTCGGGCGATGTTCTGTTTGCAGCTACGGGCGTGACAGACGGCGACATGCTTGAAGGCATCAAGTGGGGCAAGGACACGGTTTCAACCCACACTGTTGTCATGCGGTCCTCCACCGGCACGGTTCGCTACATCAAGGCGCAGCATAGCTATCTTGCAAAGTTCCGCTAATCCACAGTCCGACAGTTCGACCGGGCCTGCGCCTTACCTTGGCGTGGCCCGGTCATACTCCGGTCGCAGCTGGGCATTGCGTCCTGCTGATGAACGGGTTGCGGAGACAATCTCGCAGGCCCTGAGCCTCGACGCGTTTCTGGCGCGCATTCTTGCAGCCCGTGGCGTCACTCCGGAAACCGCTCCCACGTATCTTGCGCCCACCTTGCGTGAGTTGCTGCCTGATCCCTCCACCATGGTGGACATGGATGCAGCAGCCTCACGTCTGGCAGACGCCATCGTCAATGAAGAGCAGGTCGCGGTCTTTGGGGATTATGACGTAGACGGAGCAACCTCAAGTGCTTTGCTTGAGCGCTATCTGACCGCTCTTGGCGTCAAGCCCCGCATCTACATTCCAGACCGCATCAAAGAGGGCTACGGCCCCAACCCGATCGCCATGCGACTGTTGGCGGAAGAGGGTGCGCACGTCTGCATCACCGTTGATTGCGGCACGATGGCCCATACAGCGCTTGAAGAAGCAAAGTCGGCCGGGCTCGATGTTCTGGTGATCGACCATCACAAGGCGAGCCCGCAACTGCCGCCGGCTTGGGCGGTCGTCAATCCCAACCGCCTTGATTGTCCTTCAGGACTGGGGCAACTCGCAGCTGTTGGCGTGGCCTTCATGCTTGCGGTGGCCACCAACCGGGCGCTGCGCCAGCGTGGCTTCTTTGCGGACAGCCGTCCCGAGCCGAAACTGACCCAATGGCTGGATCTGGTGGCGCTTGGCACCGTGTGTGACGTGGTGCCTCTTAAGGGCGTCAACAGAGCTTTTGTGACCCAGGGCCTCAAAGTCATGGGCCAGCGGGGCAATGCGGGTCTTATGGCCCTTGGCGCTGTTTCCAAGATGGAGGGCGCGCCGTCGCCCTATCACGCGGGCTTCATGCTGGGACCGCGGGTGAATGCGGGGGGCCGGATTGGAGCATCTGGATTGGGTGCCAAGCTCTTGGCCAGCAATGACCCGGCCGAAGCTGCACAGATTGCCGAACGTCTGGATATTCTGAATGCGGAACGTCGGGCTATCGAGGCTGATGTGCTCGAGCACGCCATGGGCATTGTCGAGCGCGACAACCTGGCAGACCGTCCGGTGGGCATTGTTGCCGGTGAAGGGTGGCATCCTGGTGTCATCGGCATTGTCGCTGCCCGCATCAAGGAACGCACGAACCGACCGGCGATTGTGATTGCGCTGGACGAGAATGGACTGGGCAAAGGTTCAGGCCGCTCCATCGCCGGTGTTGATCTGGGCGCCGCTGTGGTGCGGGCGCTGGAAAGCGACCTGCTGGTCAATGGTGGCGGCCATGCCATGGCTGCCGGCCTGACGGTTGCGGCCAATAAAGTCCCGGAATTGAGCGCCTTTTTGGAGAAAGACCTGGCCAAGAGTGTTGATCAGGCTCAGGCGAGCATGGGACTGACGCTGGATGGTGCGATTTCATGTGGCGGGGCCACGGCGTCGCTTGTCGACATGATTGCCCAGGCCGGCCCCTATGGGTCAGGCAACCCGGAACCCCGCATTGCCATATCAGACGCCCGTGTGGCCTTCGCTGATGTTGTCGGCAGTGGCCACGTCCGCGTCACTCTCAAGGGCTCCAGCGGCAAGAATCTCAAGGCGGTGGCATTCAGGAGTGCCGATCAGCCTCTTGGGCAGGCGCTGCTGGGGGCATCTGACGAGCGAATTCATGCGGCCGGGCGGCTCAAACGGGACAGCTGGCGGGGTGGAAACGCTGTGGAGTTGCATATTGAGGATGCGGCACCGGCCACTTAGGCCATTCTGTCCGTAATCAGCCCAAAAAGTCGCATAAATTGCCACTTTGGGTACTTGAATACGTCCCATATGCAGTGTACCTAACCTCTCCGCAGCGCAACAACGCGCGGTTATGTGCGCCCTTCGTCTATCGGTTAGGACGCCAGGTTTTCAACCTGGAAAGAGGGGTTCGACTCCCCTAGGGCGTACCATTTCTTCACTTTTCCATTTCTTCATTTTTTCAGGCCATTTTGGTGTCTTGTTCAACAACACCTACTGGCCACCATGTCAGCTGTAGCAGCACAGTCGCGCCAAAGCCTCTCAAACACTCTTGAGTGTTATGAGCCCGCGCTTGCCTTGTCTGAAGCACCTGACCGGCTGCGCGCGTTTCTGCAGATCTACGAAGACGTCCGCGGCGACAAAGTGGCCCCGACACGAAGTGACCTTGACCTTCGCCGGCTGGCCAAACTGCTTCCAGACGTCACCATCATGGAACGCCTGGCCCCCATGTCGGTGATTTACCGGCTCATGGGAACCGCAGTGGCCGAGCGCATGGGCGCTGACCTGACCGGGCACAACTTCCTGAACTATCTTGGTCAGACAGAACGATCCCGCATTGACCTTGGCGTGTCCCTCGTAACCGAGCTGCCGTGCGGTACGTTTTCCGTCTATGAGAACGAATACGCGTCCGGCATGACGGTCCGTGCCGAATCCCTGGCGCTCCCTCTGGATGCGGGCACCGGTCATGCACCTTATCTGTCCCTCGGTTTGCATTCTTCCCAGACACCGGTGTCCTATGGACAGGAAAGGGAGGAGAGCATGATCGGAACACGCTGGCGGGACGGCGTGGTCATTGATCTTGGATATGGCGTGCCTGATCAGGCAACCATGGATGCTCTCAAGGTCGAAGATGACGGAACTGACTGACGCAGCCCTCGCACAGTTCAGGCAACACCTTGAGACCGAGCGCGATGAGCTCATGCGCCAGCAGGATGCGTCTGACGCAGATCGCGCACCCGTGACACTAGACCAGCAAAGCGTAGGACGACTGTCACGTATGGACGCCATGCAGGTACAGGCCATGGCGAAGGCTGTGGATGATCGCCGCAAGCTGGCACTGGTTCAAATAGAGGCTGCCCTCAAACGTCTTGATGCGGGAGACTTTGGTTATTGCGTCAACTGTGACGACGCCATCGCCCGCAAACGTCTGGACCTAGATCCCAAGGCTGCCAGTTGCATCAAGTGTGCGAGCTAACTGGTCTTAGTCGTCCGTTGCAGCTTCAGGCGTCGCTGCGACATCAATGGAAATGACCACATCCAGCCCGACCGTTGCACCGCTGACATAGTCACCCTGTCCGATGCCATAGTCGGTCCGGTTCACAGTCACTGAACCCTTTGCCACCACGCCATCTGTAGCTTCCGTCAGCGTAAAGGGCAGGGTGATGGGATTGGTCGTGCCGCGCATGGTGAGGTCGGCATCCATTTCAAAGCTGCCTTCATCCAGCTTGCGAAACCCGGTGCTGGTGAGCGTTGCCTCGGGATGCTCTTCAACGGCGAACCACTCTGACCCCTTGAGGCTGCGGTCGCGCGAACCATCGCCTGTGTCTGCGCTGTCCATGTTGATGGTGACAGATACGGTGGATGTTTCCAGCGCCTCTTCATCGAACACAATCTCAGCCGTCCAGTTGCCAAAAGTGCCAGGCACAGCTGACCCGAAGACCTGCGCTTCAAAACCAAGCGTGCTCGCCTCCTGGTCGATACTCCAGGTGGCAGCGGATACCGGCAAAACGGTCATGAGGGTTGCTGCGGCCATCGCACCAAGTGATTTGATGAAGGGTGCAGGGGTCATGACGTCGTCCTCTTTTCATTGTTCAGGCGCTCGAGAAACGCAGCTTCCGACACCGGGAGCATTTTGAGTAGAACGCTGTCGCGCAATTTTATGTGATGATAGAACGCCGCGCCCACATGGGCGATGAACAGCACCAGCAATCCATCAGCTGCCAGCGCATGGGCGTCCACGAACCATCCCTCCAGAACCTGCTTGTTGGCGGAACTGGCTATGGCGTCGATATGGGGCAGGGTAAAGACCCCGAATATGACGGTGGGAATGTTCAAGCTTGATGCCGATACCATGGCCCAACCTGCAAGCGGGGCTGCCAGCAGCAGGGTGTAAAAACCCCAATGGGTGGCTTTCGCCGCCAGCTTTTGCCAGGCGGGCATGCCCGGCGGCAGGCCGGGTTGCGGGTTTGCGACGCGCCAGACAAGGCGAACAACTGTCAGCAGAAGCACTGTAATGCCGAAGGATTTATGGAGTTGGTACAGCTCAAATTGCTGAAGCGAGGGCTTCATGTCCTCCATGATGGTACCGACGACATAAAGACCAATGACCGCCAGGGCGATAAGCCAGTGCAGAGTGATTGCGACGATGCCATAGCGTGTGCTGTCGTTGGTCAAAGAGCGAGCCATGCGAGTCCTCTTTATTCAGACGTTGATTGGGCTGTGTTGGTCCAGAAAACCGGCGTCCAGTTTCGAGCAGCCTGAACGCCCCTTAGATATTCTGTACGCGGAATACTCCCACGAATGGCCTGCACTTCAGAAACATCCAGAGCGTTTTCCGTGCCGATGGCAAGACGCAGGGGATTGGTCTCATAGAGGTAAAGCCATTTTGCGGCGACATGATAGGGATGATAGTCCGTGTGCCCTTCGAGGTAGCCACGCAAATGCGATGCTTGTGCATCTGCCAAGCCTGCCTGGGCGGCGCGTTCAACCCACTCTTTTCCTTCGGCCGTGCTGCCCGTCCTGATCTTGCACAATCCCAGGGCGTGCTGCGCATTCTCGTATCCGCGGCCGCGGTTGGCCAGAACCTGCAGGTCGTTCATCGCCTCGTCACAGCGCCCGGCACTGGCCAGCTCAAACGGTGTCCAGTATTCGCCAGTCAAGGATTCCCCTTCCTTGTCCGCCTGTTCGGCCTGGCGACGCCGTACGGCTTCAGCACCTGTTTCCCGAGGGTCAGGCGCCGTCTGGGCGTTGGCAGATGGCACAAAGCCCTTTTCGGCATCCACCACCATGAGCCCAAGCCATGCCGTGCCGACTGTCAGCGAGCAGACCAGAAACATGCGCGTCATGGTGGGGAACATCAGGTCCGTCCTACCAGTGGCCGATGTTTTCCATGGACGCCCATGGTTCTGCGGGCTCCTTGGAGCCACCTTTTTGCAGCAGCTCCACAGAAATATTGTCAGGCGACCGGACAAACGCCATGCGGCCATCGCGGGGCGGGCGGTTGATGGTGACGCCAGCCGCCTGAAGCCGTTCGCAGATGGCGTAGATATCATCCACTTCATAGGCCAGGTGTCCGAAGTTGCGTCCTTCATCCAGTTCTTCATCATCCCAGTTGTGGGTCAGTTCCACCTGAGCGGACTCATCGCCAGGCGCTGACAGAAACACAAGCGAGAAACGACCATCTTCAATGTCGAAGCGGCCCCGCTGCTCCAACCCCAGATGGTCAACGTAAAAGGCAAGGGACGCATCCAGATCTCGGACACGGACCATGGTGTGAAGGTATTTCATTTCGTCTCTCTTCGCGGCAGATTAGGAAGCGCTCGTGCCGGGCACGCCGGGCACCATTTGACCGTGATGATTGCCCATGGCTGGGCTAGGGTCAAAGCACATATTTGCGCAGACTATCACGCAGCTGGATGAAAGAATGACAACGATACTCAAGGATTATGTGGATCAGGCAAAACGCGTTGTCGTCTTTACGGGCGCTGGTATTTCAACCGAGTCCGGCATTCCGGATTTTCGCAGCCCCGGTGGCCTGTGGACACAGAACAAGCCAATCTATTTTCAGGACTTTATGGCCTCCGAGGCGATGCGTGTGGAGGCGTGGCAGCGCAAGTTCAACATGGATGATACCTTTACCAACGCCCAGCCCAATGCTGGCCACATGGCGATTGCGCGGCTCGTTCAAAGCGGCAAAGTCACGTCCGTCATTACCCAGAACATCGACAATCTGCATCAGGACTCGGGCATCCCCGATGAGCGGATCGTCGAGCTGCACGGCAATACGACCTACGCCAAATGTCTTGATTGCAGCACGCGCCACGAAATCGAGTTCGTGCGTGCGGGCTTTGAGCAGGCGGGCACACCGCCACCATGCAGCAAGTGCGGCGGCATCCTGAAGACTGCGACCATCTCGTTTGGGCAAAGCATGCCCGAAGAAGAAATGCTGCGTGCCGAAGCCGCCACGCTGGCATGTGATCTATTCATCGCCATCGGATCATCACTTGTGGTGTATCCCGCAGCAGGTTTCCCGATCATCGCCAAACAGAATGGCGCGGCGCTGATCATCATCAATCGCGAAGAAACGGAGCTGGATGAGATTGCGGACCTGGTTTTGAACACGGAAGCGGGCCCGACCTTGTCAGCGCTGCTTCCCCATAACTAGCTCTGCAGGTGACTGACAGCCGTTTCGTCCAGCAGAGGCTGAGCCATTGCAGCGGCGTTGCGCGGGGTGGTCAGATCACAGTCGACCGGAAGCAGGGTCTGGGGGTCATAGACCGTCCGTCGTTGCAACTCGCCTATCAGCACATCCTTGCGCGGCTCCGTGAGCGGCATCTGCGGCATCGGCGTATCGTTTATCAGCAGCAGATAGCGATCATGGACGCCATTTGAATTGCCTACCGGCATCATGAACTGTTCGATCAGTACGCTCACACCGTTGCGCCGCTGATAGGTCCGCAGTGACTGGGTGAGATTGTGATGGGCAAAAATGTAATCGTAGAACCGGTCCAGCAGGGCGTGTTCAGATTTTGGATAGGCGGCTTTCACATCCCGACCGGTCGCATCTGCCCCAAAGGATTCCACCAGGGCGGTGCCCACGAGCGTGATCTGGTGGCCGCCATCTGACATGCGGCGGATCATGACGATGTTGGGCAAGAACGGACGCATCTGGAACGGGCCGAACTGCGAGGTCGTTGGATACAACGCGTCACCGCGCGCAGCCAGCCAGGCCTTCAGGGCAGTTCTTGAATCGTCCGAGTGCAGCATAGTTTTCGCTTGTTGCATGTGGTGGGGCAACAAAGGGTAGGCGGGCCCGGTGAACAACTCGTTATGATGTCAAACCAGATACCTGATTGGTGGGGAATGCGGTCAATTTCTCCGGCTTTTGCGTGTCATCTCTCTGCTTGGTTGCAATGCCTCGGTGCGAAGCGCCTAAGCCCAGCCGCCGGATGCTGCGATGACCTGGCCAGTAAAGAACCCGCCATCCTCGCTGGCCAGTTGGGCAACCATGGCGGCCACTTCCTCCGGTTTGCCGAGGCGGCCCAAGGGAATGTTCTTGAGGATCTTGGGGGCCTTGTCCGGGTCAGCCATCAGTTCAGGCGGGAAATAGTCCGGGTTCGCCACAAAGTTTGGAGCAATAGCGTTCACCTGAACATTGGACGGCCCCAGCTCCTTGGCCAGCGCTTTCACTGCAGCGTTCATTGCGCCGCGCGCGGCGCAGTACATCGCGTAGTTTGGCAGACCATTGAGCGGCGCTGCGGAGGTCAGGAAAACGATCTTGCCCTGTTTGCGCGCTTTCATGTGACCGGCCACGTGGGACGCAAAATCGAAAGGTTTTACGACCAGTGCTTCAAGCGTATCGCGCAGGGCGTCTGAGGTGATGTCGGTAAGAGGGGCACGGATTGCCGGGTAGGCATCATTGCTGGCCAGCAGGTCGATATGCCCGGCTTCAGACATCACATGCTCAATCACGTCACCTGCACTGGTGTGGGTGAGCGCTACGACGCCGTCACCCAGGCTCTCAAACGCTGTGCGTTTGCCGGCATCGCTGAAAGCCGGATCGACAGCAAAGACCTGATAGCCGTCTGTGCTCAGCCGTGTCGCAATGGCGTCGCCAACAAAGTGAGTGGCATCTGTGAGAATGGCGATACGTTTGTCGGTCACGGAAAAAGGCCTTGCATTGAAGAATGACTAGGGCAGGTTAGCGCGACTTGATTTCAACGCAACGAGTGATTTGCGCCGACGCGACGAGGAAAATACGAATGAGTGAATGGTGGCAGGGGGCAGTCGTCTACCAGATCTATCCACGCAGCTATATGGATACCAATGGAGACGGCATTGGCGATCTGGACGGCATTCGCCGCAAGCTTGACTACGTTGCTTCCCTTGGTGTGGACGCCATCTGGCTGTCACCCATCTATCCATCCCCGAACGATGATTTTGGATATGATGTTGCCGATTATGTGGATGTTGATGCCGCCATGGGGGGCATGCCTGCGTTTGATGCGCTGCTTGAAGAAGCCCACTCACGCGGTCTGAAAGTCATTCTGGATCAGGTTCTGAGCCATACCTCCGACCAGCATGCCTGGTTTCAGGAAAGCCTCACATCAAAGGACAATCCCAAGTCCGACTGGTATGTGTGGACCGAGGCGCGCGAAGACGGCACGCCGCCCAACAACTGGCTGGCAGCGTTTGGTGGCGCCTCATGGTCGTGGCACCCGCTGCGTCGGCAATATTACTTCCACCAGTTCCTGCGGACGCAGCCCAAGCTCAATTTCCACAATCCGGACGTGGTCGAGGCCGTGCTGGACGTGTTGCGGTTCTGGCTCGACAAGGGCGTTGACGGGTTCCGGCTTGATGTCGCCAATTCCTATGTGCATGACGCCTCTCTGGCGGACAATACGGCCGTGCCAAAGGAAAAGCGTTCAGACCTCTCCTGGAGCCATCCAGCCCGCCTGCAGTTTCATGACCATGACTGGAACCAGCCGGAGAACGTCGCCATCATGACCCGCATCCGTGACGTGGTGGATAGCTATGAGGATCGGCTGGTCTTTGGTGAGTTTGCCGCAGGAGAGAAAATCCTCGGCCAATATGCAGGCGGCGATGATCGTCTGCACACGGCCTACACATTTACCCTGCTGGATGCAGCCAATCTCGAGCGCTCGGTCTTTGACCGCTACTACAATCGCATCGCCGGGCCGGTGGAAGACCTGTTCCCCTGCGTGACCTTTTCCAACCATGACGTGGCCCGTCCCGTCACGCGCTGGTCAAAGGGCCGTGACAAGGCACAGGTCGCCAAGCTCGGTATGGCGCTTCTCATGTGCCTGCGCGGCACCGCCTTGATGTATCAGGGCGAGGAACTGGGTCTCGACGACATTGATGTCACCCGGGAGCAGATACGCGACCCGTTCGGCACGTTGTATTTCCCGCACTTCAAGGGCAGGGACGGGTGCCGCTCTCCCATGCCGTGGGCGCCGGATGTTCGCTATGCGGGGTTCTCGACAGTTGAACCATGGCTGCCGGTCGGGCCGGAGCATCCCGCCCTGTCTGTCAGCACCCAGGAAGCAGACACAGAGTCGACGCTGGCGTTTTCCAAACGGGCGATTGCTTTGCGCAAGGCGCACCGGGTTCTGCAAACCGGGGATATCACCCTGCTTGAATCATCCAACGATGTGCTGGCCTTCACCCGAAGCGACGGGTCGCAGACCATGACCTGTGTCTTCAACTTTGGGGACGAGGAAACCAACATCGATACCAATGCGGTGCTGGTGAAAGAACTGACGCTTGGCAAAGCGAGCCATGATGCGGGCCAGGTTACCGTCGGCCCGCTAGGTGTCTTTGTCGGGATGAACGCTGAGTAGGAGGTCCGCCGGGTTGGCGGTGTTGCGGGTCAGACGTAGCTGACCAGCAACATCACCACCAGAAGGATGGCAACCCACAATACACTCAGGCCGGTTCCCCAGGTGGCAGCAACATTGGTTTGTGGTCCTGCCGCCGTGAACATGGCCTGGAAGGTTCCCACCAGCCGCGCGCTTATGAAATTCTGCCAGGCTGCATAGGCGGCGGACGTCACCGACATGACCGTCGCGACAATTGCCGGTCCAAGGCGGCGGTAGAGCCAATCCACATCGATGAGGGCGGATGCCTCGTCGCGCGGCAGCAGTCCCCACGCCCGGGCGGCCGCGAACACCAGCAGTGAGAACGCCAGACCCTGCATGTGCAGGACAAGTCCCGCGGCATCGAAGGCCACATTGTCCCAATAGGGCATGGAGCCGATGCCAAGACAGCCCAGAACACCAATCAGCATGGCGAGGCGCATATGCAGTGGGGCTTCTGAGACGGTGTGGGTCTCCTGACGCTCACCAAAGAACGCTGCTGCGGGCACCCTGAGGCCCGCATGAGCCCATACGCCGGCCACACCAAACAGGGTCAGCGCCGCAACATAGGGACCTGAACTGGTCCAGATGGATGTCAGCAGGGCCGGCATGGCCGTACCGCCTGCAAGGATGGGAAGGCCCGCGACCGACAGACCGCCGATCACCGCAAAACCCGCAGTCCACGGCATTTGGGCTGCAAGACCACCAAGGCTTGCAGCAGAGGCTGTGCCGGTGCGGAACAGAACCGCGCCAATGGCCATAAACATCAAGAGGAAGCCAAAGATGTTAGCCACAGCAAGCGTCGTGGCGGCCGCAAGGGCTTCCGGCGTGCCGATGCCAACTGCAGTGACGGCGAGGCCGACCTGGCTTATGAGTCCGTAGCAAAGTGCCCGGCGAAGATCGTTGGAGAGCAGGGCAAGGAAGACCGGGAAGGCAATCATCACCGGTCCGATATAGGTCAGCAGCTGCTCACCCGGCAGGAAGCGCATCAATGCGTATACGGATGTTGTCACGGCAAATACGCTGAGCAGAACCGTGCCGCCCGGCGTGGATTCCGGATAGGCATCCGTCAGCCATGCGTGCAACACCGGAAAGGCAGAGCGGATACCAAGCGCGAGAATAAGGTAGATGCCGGCAGTCGTGCTCAGGTCGCCCACAAAGAAAGAAATGCTGCCGGTTACCTTGTAGGTGAGCAGGAATGCTTCCAGCAGCAGGACACCGGCCAGAATATTGGCCACGGCAAAGCGCATGCCTGCGCCCAGCGAGCGGCTGGTGCCGCCTGACCAGATCAGGAAGGCCGCAGCGATGGACGAGATTTCAAAGAAGATGAAGAAGCTCGGCAGGTCGCCTGCCAGCACGGCCCCCGTCGCACAGCCCGTGTAAATGAGACCCGCAGCCACCGGCAGGCCGGCGCGCTCATGCCAGTTGAAAATGCCGGCGATGGTCGCCGCTGCCAGAAAGCTGACCGCAATGGCGAAACCCGGCTGGGTAATATCAAACGTGGCGATGGAAATGCCCAGCATCTCCACCATTCCACCAGGCCCGGCAGGCAAGGCTAGCAGATGCACAAGCCCCAAGAGTGGCGCTGCAACTGAGACAAAGGGACGTGCCGCACGCGGCAGCAATGTTGCCAGAAGACCGGCAAGGATCAGCAGGAAGCCCGGTGACAGGCCATCAAGCACTCCGCCGAAGATGTCCGGGGCCATGCTCATTGGGTGTCATCCTTCCCGCTGTAATAGCCAATCCGGCGGCGCAGCAAAAAGCGCAACGGCCAGGTGGCAACAACGGCAACCAGTGCCGCGGCAAAGGAGGCCACGGCGGCCCCAAAGGGAATTTCAGAAATGAACGGAACGCCGCTGGATGGAAACACTAGGCCCGCCCCGCCCAGCAGCACACACAGGATGACGATAAAGACCAGCATGTTGCGGTCCGCCTGTTTGGTCAGCGCCCAGCCCCAGAAGCCATTTGGTTTGTCAGACATCAATCAGCCTCCCTAATGCGCACCGACGAGGGGCGCGATCAGCTCTTTGAGCGGCCCAACGAGGAACAGGGTGAGGAAACACAAGGCGGCGGTAATCACCGGCGCAATGACGGTAAGCCGAGGCGCGCGAATGCGCTCTTCCACGGGCACGGCTTCATTGAACTGGGACGCTGGTTCCGCCCGGTCGCCAAGATTGCCAAAGAAGCCACGGGCAACCACAGGCAACAGGTAGCCGATGGACAAAAGCGACGCGAGGATCAGCGGATAGATGATGTATTTTTCACCTGAATCCGTCGCGGCCATGACCAGGTACAGCTTCACCCAGTCGCCGCCCAGTGGCGGTATGCCGATGATCGCAAGGGCGCCCACAGTAAAGGCGCCATACACCCAGGGCATTTTGCGCCCCAGACCATCCATCTGGCTTAGCTCGGTTTTTTGCGTCGCGACGTAAATCGCACCGGCGCACATGAAGAGCGTGATCTTGGCGGTCGCGTGCATCATGATCTGCAGGGCACCGGCGGTCACGCCATAGCCGGACGCCAACATCGCGCCTAGTGTCACGTAGGAGAGCTGGCTCACTGTCGAATAAGCCAACCGCGCCTTCAGATTGTCTTTGGTCATGGCAATGATGCCTGCAAAGACAATCGAGAAGGCCGCCACCCACATCAGCCAGACACTGGCATCCGTTGATGACAGGAAGTCCGTGCCAAACACATAGACGGTTACTTTGAGGACGGTGAACACACCGGCTTTCACAACGGCCACGGCATGCAGCAACGCTGACACCGGTGTCGGTGCCACCATGGCGTGGGGCAACCACGGGTGAATGGGGACGAGCGCCGCCTTGCCGATACCGAACATGTAGAGGCCCAGCAGGATCGGCAGCAGGGCTTCGTCGATCTTGCCCTCCAGAATACCGCCGACCTGGAAGTCACCGGTCCCCGCAACTGCATAGGTCCAGATGATGGCGGGGAGAAGCAGGCCGATGGATGTGGCCAGCAGGATACCCAGATAGATGCGCGCTCCGCGCCGAGCTGCCGGTGTTTCCTTGTGGGCCACCAGCGGATAGGTCGACAGCGTCAGCACTTCGTAGAAGATGAAAAGCGTCAGCAGGTTGTCTGCCAGGGCAATGCCCATGGCCGCGCCGAGCGCAATGGCAAAGCAGGCATAGAAGCGTGTCTGGTTTTCTTCCTTGTTGCCGCGCATATAGCCGATGGCATAGAGCGACGTCACGATCCAAAGCCCACTGGCGACCAGTGAGAAGATGACGCCCAGCGGCTCGAGCTTGAAAGCGATCGGGATGCCGGGCACTACATCAAACAGAACAAGCCGTGGCGCCTCACCTGCCAGGTATCCACCCAGCAGATGCAGAACCGTGATGAAGAGAGCCACAGCGGTTGTGAGCGTCACCGCTTCACGCAGATTCGGCCAGCGTCCGGCAAGTACCAGAAGCACCGCACCCGCCATGGGCAGGAGGACCGCAATCAGCATGGCGGTGCCAAAATCGATCCCCAGAGGAGTGAGCAAGGTCATGGGGCCACTCCTTCCACAACTTCGTCCATCGGAATGACACTGGCTGCCGCATCAACGCCGCCATTGAGGAGCGTCTCTGCCACGGCCTGGCCGATGCTGGCTGTCAGCTCTGCATTGATGCCGAAATAGAGGCACACAAGTGCAAGGGTCCACATGGGCAGCAGCATGGAGAGCGGCGCTTCACGCACGGGTTTTGATCCCTCAGGGGCTGGTGTGAGATAGGCCATCTCGACCATCCGCCACACATAGATGACAGCGATCAGTGAACTCGCCACGATCATAAAAGCGATGATCCAGTCGCCGGTCTCAAGGGCACCGAGGATGAGATACCACTTGGAGATGAAGCCGACCGTCAGGGGCACGCCGATGAGCGACAGGCCGCCCACAACCATCGCGGCCATGGTCCACGGCATCTGTCGGCCAAGGCCTGCAAAACTGGTCACGGCTGTTGAACCCACGCGATAGACCACGGCGCCAGCCACCATGAACATGACGCCTTTCATGGCGGCGTGGTTGAACAGGTGCACCATGGTAGCGGTCAGGCCTGTGACGCTTGCCATGGAGAAACCGAGCACCATGTAGCCGATCTGGGCAACGGACGAGTAGGCGAGCAATCGCTTGAAGTCGGTCTGGAAGACCGCAACAGCAGACGCCACGAACATGGCAATCACGGCGAGTGGCAGGAACACGGTTGACAGCGATAGCTCAACGACCGGGAAGTCATAGCCAAACACCGTGAACATGAAGCGCAGCAGCACATAGACCGCCACCTTGGTGGACGTGGCGGCAAGAAAGATGCTGACCACGGAAGGGGCATAGGTGTAGGCGTTTGGCAGCCAGGCATGGATCGGGAACATGGCCAGCTTCAGCGCCAGGCCCACCATGATGAAGGCGAAGCCTGCGCGCACGCTGGTCAGGTCACCCAGAGGCTGCAGCCGGACGGCCAGGTCTTCCATGTTGAGGGTGCCGGTCGCCTGATAGAGCAGGCCTAGACCGATGACGTAGAACGTGGCCCCGATGGTGCCCATCACCAGATAGGTGTACCCGGCGGTCAGGGCCCGCCGATCCCGCCGCGCACCCATTGCCACGAGGACATAGGTGGAGAGGGATGAAATCTCCAGGAACACGAAGACGTTGAAGGCGTCTCCGGTAATCGTGACACCCAGCAGGCCCGTCAGGCACAGCGTAAAGACCGTGTAGAAAAGCGCCTGCTTGGAGGGCTCGATTTCCGCCCGTATGGAACGGCGTGCAAACGGCAGAACCAGTGCACTGGTCGCAGCGACAATAACCAGCACAAAGGCATTCATCGCATCGACGCGATACTCAATGCCGAAAGGCGGTGCCCATCCCCCCAGCTGATAGGAGATCGGCCCGCTCACGATGACCTGCTGCAACAGCAGCAGCGACATGACGAAGCAAAGAACGCCTGTCACAAGCGCCACGAGCCCCGCGAGACTGCCGCGCATCATCAGGAGACAGATGGGTGCCGCCAGCATGGGCACGACCACCTGCAGCGCAGGCAGGTGATACATGATGAATTCCATCATCACGCAGCGCCTCCGCTTGCGGAGGTTCCACTCTCGCCACCGGCGCGGGGTGACACGTCACGACCGGCGTCAGCCACCTGAATGTCGTCTTCTTCAATGGTGCCATAGGCCCGCTGAATACGGATGACGAGGCTCAGTCCGACCGCCAGCGTCGCCACACCCACCACAATGGCGGTGAGGATCAAAACGTGGGGCAGGGGATTGGAATACAACGCATTGGGATCATCGACATAGATCGGTGCGGTGCCGCCCGAAACCTTGCCAACGGAGATGTAGAACAGAAACACGGACACCTGAAACAGGTTCAGGCCGACGAGTTTCTTCACAAGGTTGCCGCGCGCCACAACGACGTAAAGACCAACCATCATCAACACGATGACGAGCCAGTAATTGTACCGGCCAAGGATGAATTCGAGGATCGGGCTGTCTTCCATTGCCTACCAGTCCTTGTCGTCAATGGGACCGGCAGCATCTGCAAATCCGTAAAACACAAGCACCATGACGGCAGCCACGGTCAGGCCGACGCCTGCTTCAATGAGCAGGATGCCCAGATGTTGCCCGGCAATCGCATAGCCGATGGGGTCAGCCGCCACATAGTCATAGTCGAGGAAGTTGCCGCCGCGCAGCATGGTGTAGACGCCGACACCGGCATAAATGAGCACGCCAAAGCAGGCTGCTGTTCGCACGACCCACAGCGGCATCACTTCCTGAGTGGTGCGCAGCCCAAAAATCAGCGCGTACAGAATGAAGCCGACCGCAACGATCACGCCTGCCTGAAAGCCGCCCCCGGCGCCGAAGTCGCCATGGAATTGCACATACAAGCCAAACAGAATGATTGGCGCGATCAGGATCTTGGTGATGACCCGAAGGACGATGTGATGGTTCATTCATCTTCCTCCCGACGGTTGGCCGCCTGCGCGCGGGCCGCAACCGCCCGCTTCATCGGCTTGTGTCCCAGAAGCGCCAGCACACCGACGCCAGCCATGAACACCACGACCACTTCGCCCAGGGTGTCAAAGCCGCGGTAGCTCGCCAGGACGGCGGTCACGATGTTTGGCACATCAATCTCTTCAGGGGTCTGGGTGATGTAGTAGGGGCCTACATGAGTGTGAGAGGGCGCCTGAGGGTCGCCGAATGCGGGCATGTCGAATGTTGAGTAGATAAGCGCCATGCCGGTGACGATCACCACCAGCAGGGGAACGATCTGGGTCCGCTTGGACGGCTTTTGAATCTGCGACGTCAGTGCCAGCGTGCCCAGCATCAGGACTGTTGAGATACCTGCGCCCACGGCAGCTTCCGTAAAGGCCACATCCGGGGCATCCAGCGTGATGAAGAGGCTGGCTGTCAGCAGGCTGAAGACACCCGACAACATAGTCACGACGAACAGGTGATCGAGGCGGACGATCTGGATTGCAACAGCAACCAGCAGCGTGAAGAGGACAAGGTCGATGATGAGCGCACTCATGCTGCACCTCCGTCCTTGCCGCCGGTTTCGCCTTCCTTCAGGTCCTTGCCCAGCAGCGGCCGCAGTCCTGCGGTCCAGGCCGCGTTTGCCACGGCATGGGTGGATGTCGGGCTGGTAAAGAACATGAAGAAACCGATGGCGACAATCTTCACCGTAATGAGACTGAAGCCGGTCTGCAGGATCATCGCCAGCAGGATCAGTTCGGCGCCCAGTGTGTCCGTCACACCGGCGGCGTGCATCCGCGAGTAAAAGTCGGGCAGACGCAGAACACCAATCGACCCCACCAGCAGGAAGAAACTCCCGCCGGCCAGCAGAACGCCAGTTGCTATATCAAGAAGCATTTCGATCATGATGATGACGCCTCCTGCTTCACGGCTGTGTCGGCCTTGGTGGCGGCGGCGTCAGCGTCGAGCACCCCCAGATCATCAATGTCACCCAGCGCCCGGTAGCGGAAGAACTTCAGAACGGCAATCGTGCCGACGAAATTGATCAGCGCATATAGAAGCGCGATGTCCATGAAGTCAGGACGGTCGGTGACAAAGCCGACAAGGCCAATCAGCAGCACCGTCTTGGTGCCAAACGCATTGAGGGCGAGCACACGATCATAAAGGCTTGGGCCCGCGAACAGGCGCACAAGCATCAGCAGCATGGCGGCGAGGAGGGCGAGGCTGGCGGCAAAGAACATCTGTCAGCCCCTATCGATTTTCGATCGCGGTGACGCGGCGATCCATATCGGCCAGCGCTTCCACATCAGCAAAAGAATCATCAATGGCGTGCACAATGAATTGCTCGCCGTCTGCATCGATGGTCACCGTGCCCGGCGTCAGGGTGATGGAATTGGCAAAGGTCACCCGCCCGATATCGCTTTCCTGGGTTGGCGTGACCCGGACAATGGAGGGCGAAATATTCAGACGCGGCGCCAGAAGAATCCTGGTGACGGCGATGTTGGCTTTGACGATCTCCGCCTGCAGCCAGCCCCAATACCGCATGGTGCCGAACCGCATCTGATTGGGCACACCCTCCGAATCAAGAACGTCCATTCGGGCAATCAGGAAGGTGACAGCAATAGCAGATCCGGCTCCAAGACCGATCCACAATGGCTTGTAGACTCCTGACAACAGCAGCCACAAACCAAACAACCCAAGCGCCAAGATAAGACCGCGCAACATTGTGTTTTCAGATCGCTCCCCAAAGCAGGCTCAAAGGGCCCGTTGCCATCTTTGATAATAGCCATGGATGCAGTTGACCAGCAGAACCGGACGAAAAAGCGAAAGAATCCGCGCGAACGCAGCTCCAAAGGCTCGGAAAATTTCGCAAACACTTCTCCCCACTTTTCGAGTGTGTTATCTTGACGCACATAAGTAACGAGGTGACCCGACAAAGGGCGCCCGACAACAAAAGCGGCATGTACAAAAGACCGTAAGAATAGGCCGCAATAGAAGCGCGAAAACGCCGGGGGTCAGGGTGGCGGAAACGCAGATGCAGGTTCAAGGAGAGACCGCAAGCGACGCAGAACTCGCATTCAGAGTGACGGGCGTCGTCAAGTGGTTCGATACAACCAAAGGCTATGGCTTCATTGTCCCCGAAGATGGTTCGGCGGACGTGTTGTTGCATATGTCCTGTCTCAAGCAGGCGGGACTTGAGGCAGCACGCGAAGGGGCCACGGTTGAATGTGAGGCGGTCAAGCGGCCCAAGGGCACACAGGCCCTTCGCGTGCTTGAAGTCGATGACAGCACGGCTGTCGCTGCTCCGGTTCAAACAGATCCTCCCAAAAGCAATGGCGAGTCGCGGGCACCGCGCGTTGTTGCGGTTGGCGAGCAGGAGACAGCCACGGTCAAGTGGTTCAACCGGGCCAAGGGCTATGGTTTTGTCACCCGCGGAGACGGCACGCCGGATATATTTGTGCACATGGAAACCCTGCGCGAGGCGGGCATACGTGAATTGCGTCAGGGACAGCAGGTTCAGGTGCGGTTTGGCGAAGGCGACAAAGGCCTTATGGTCGCCACCATCGAGTTGCTTGATTAGCACTCACCGCCCGGTCAACTGATTTTGCAGGTACCCTTGATGCGTAACCTTGCAGCCATGCTGCTTGCTGCGACATTTGCTGTCTTGAGTCTCGCAGCATGCGCCGAACCAAATCCATCACCTGAAACCGCCTCCGAGAGCCTCACCATTGAGACCTCAACGGGTGTTCATGGCTTCACGGTGGAGCTGGCCGATACCGAAGAGCGCCGTCGCACAGGCCTGATGTTTCGCGAGGACCTGGCCCTGGACGCCGGCATGCTCTTTGACTTTGAGACCCCGCGGGTCATCACCATGTGGATGCGCAACACGCCGCTGCCGCTTGATATGATTTTCATCGATCCAAACGGGCGCATCATCAGCGTGGCCGAAAACACCGTGCCGTACTCAGAGGCGATTGTTTCCTCGCGTTACCCTGCGTCGGCTGTCTTTGAGGTCAATGCGGGTACCGCAAAACGGATCGGCATCAAGGTCGGTGACAGGGTCTCGCATCCCCTTTTCGGGAGCCCGGCTGCTCCAAGTGACGGGTGACACCGGGCATCTGCTGCGATATTCCCGCCCCATGACATCACCAACCAAATCCGATCTGGCTGGCCAGACTGCTCCCAATCCGCCGGAAGGCTTTGAGGAGAGCACCAATCGCGGGCCGTTTACGACCCACAACGGACCGTTCTTTCATCGCATTGATGCCGATGGCAGCTTCCTGCACGGCTTTCGTGCGGCCGAACAGCACTGTAACGGCATGGGCATCGTCCATGGCGGGCTGGTAACAGCCTTTGCGGATGGTCTGATGGGCACGGCGGTCTGGCGCGAAACTCAGATTGTCGGCCTCACCATTCGCCTCAATGCTGACTTCCTGTCCATTGCAAAGGTTGGCGACTGGGTTGAAGGGAGCGCGACCGTGACCCGCGCCACCCGGTCTGTGGCCTTTGTCGAGGCCCATGTATCGGTGGGTTCACGGCCCATTCTGCATGCAACGGGCGTCTTCAAACTCATGCCCAGACACAAGAAAAAATAGCCAAAACGAGATTTGGGCGGGAAGGGGCTTGCAGGAGCGAGCCTGTTGAGCCAATGTCCCGCCTCGCTGACGCATAGGGCGGTAATTCGCTGTTTGTATTGGCTCGGTCGGGGCATGGCGCAGCCCGGTAGCGCACCTGTTTTGGGAACAGGGGGTCAGAGGTTCGAATCCTCTTGCCCCGACCATTTTTTCCTTAAAAATCATGATGTTAACCCACTCACTGTCACTTTGTGATTTGGTGACAGTGAGTCATGCGACGGTTTGGAAGCTTGGTCTGAGCGCTCAAGGGTCCTATCTTTGCAACGCTTCGCGGCAGGAATCGAATTATCGCCGCTTGGCCAAACTTGATCGATTGGATTTGAAAGGTTGATGCGGTGACACCTCCGGCAACAGCGCCCGCAAAGGCAGTGGCAACGGCCACACGCGCCGGGACTCCCAAGGCACGCGCGCCCGAGGCCAAGCAGGCGCGGGCGGAAGCCTTGCTGCAGGCAGCAGAGGCTGCCCTTGTTGACGCGTCCTACCACGACATCACCATGCTGGAGATTGCCAAGCGGGCAGGTCTCGCAAAGGGCACCGTGTATCTTTATTACCCAAGCAAGGAAGCGCT